>NZ_JBCOSQ010000010.1:0-102033 GCF_040920905.1 Butyricimonas sp. RTP31003st1_G1_RTP31003_210430
TCCATAATAATTCATTTTTGAAAATTGCATTACAAAAATAATCAATTCGGAATTTACACACTTTTTGAAACACTATCAAATCATGCCAATTTACATGGTTTAGGTTTACCACAATTGTTCCCTAAAAATGTACAACAAAAAAAATACCCCTCGAAATCATACGATTAAGAGGGGTATTTGTACCCAGAACAGGACTCGAACCTGCACAGCCGTACGGCCACTAGTCCCTGAAACTAGCGTGTCTACCGATTCCACCACCTGGGCATGATTTCAAAGATCGAGAAGAAAAAACCTTGCAACTTCCCTGCTGCAAGGCCCCTCTTCATGTTTGTTGTCCCACAAGGATTCGAACCTTGACTGACAGAACCAAAATCTGCTGTGCTACCATTACACAATGGGACAATCTTCATGTCGCTTCAACAACCGCTGTTGTTATTTTGACGCTGCAAATGTAGAGCATTTTTTTATTTCACCAAAAGAAAATGCAGAAAAATTAAAAGAAAATTGCTATTTTCGTGCTGTCGAAAAATGACATTTTTGTTATAGCCTTGAATATTAATAAGAAATATAAATTCAAACTAAGGAGAAGCATGTGCAACATTAAAAATCACCCAACATTAAGCTACAGGTTGATCAATAATGTCACCGGATGGGTGGCGTTCGTGGTGGCCAGTATTACTTACATTCTTACGGTCGAACCAACAGCCAGCCTTTGGGACTGTGGTGAGTTTATTACAACTTCAGTCGGACTGCAAGTAGGACACCCTCCCGGAGCGCCTCTATTCATGATTATCTCCCGACTATTCGCCATATTCGCTCCAAGTCCCGAAACACAATCCTACATGATCAACATCATGTCTGCTCTATGTTCCGGGTTCACGATCTTGTTCCTGTTCTGGACGATCACGCATCTGGCTAAAAAAGTCGTGGTAAAAGAAGGGGAAGAATGTTCCATGGGGCAACTGTGTGGAATCATGGGAGCCGGACTTATCGGGGCATTAACCTACACGTTTACAGACACGTTTTGGTTTTCAGCCGTCGAGGGTGAAGTGTATGCCATGTCATCTTTGTTCACGGCCGTCGTGTTCTGGGCAATTTTGAAATGGGAAAATGTTGCTTTTCAACCTTATGCCAATCGTTGGTTAATCTTTATCGCCTACATGGTCGGACTGTCCATCGGCGTTCACTTGTTGAACTTGCTCGTAATTCCTGCCATTGTATTCATATATTATTTCAAAAAATACGAAACCACCAAGTGGGGTATTATCAAATCAGCGACCCTTTCTATCGTCATACTGGGCGTGATCATGTGGGGTATTATCCCGGGTGTGATTATCGTTGCAGGCTGGTTTGAATTGCTGTTCGTGAATGGTTTTGGAATGCCTTTCAACACGGGTGTTGTCATCTACGCGTTACTCTTAATCGCCGGACTGACTTTCGGAATCCGGTACACGTTAAAACACAACCATACGGTAGTGAACACGATCTTAACCTGTTTCGTGGTCATGCTTATCGGGTACTCCTGCTACGCGATGGTCGTTATCCGTTCCGTAAGTAATCCCCCGATTGACGAAAATAGCCCGGACAACGTGTTCGCTCTGCTTTCTTATATCAGTCGTGATCAATACGGCCAAGAACCATTGGTTTACGGCCCTTACTTCAATGCCCCGGTTATTGGCGTAGAGGATGCCGGACCTATTTATTACCAAAACGAAAAAACGGGTAAATATGATATTGTGGATCATAAAAAAGAAGTAAAATATGATCCTCGTTTCTGCACAATCCTCCCGCGTATGTATAGCCAAGCTCGTGAACCACAGGTATATTATGAGTGGGTGGGACAACCCAAAGGCCCCGTGTACATGGTAGACGGACAACCTGTTCAGAAACCAAGTTTCGGACAAAACCTAAGTTTCATGTTCCGTTACCAACTCGGGCACATGTATTTCAGGTATTTCATGTGGAACTTCTCCGGGCGTCAGAATGATATTCAAGGACATGGAGATTTCCGTTATGGTAACTGGATCTCGGGTATTCCTTTTATAGATAATATTCTGGTCGGTGATCAGAGCGTGATGCCGGACACGTTGAAACATGACAAGGCAAACAATAAATATTACATGCTTCCCTTTATCCTCGGGCTGCTGGGTATGTTCTATCAATATCAACGGGGAAAACAAGGGAAAAAAGATTTCTGGGTGGTTATGCTACTCTTCTTCTTCACGGGTATTGCCATCGTGCTTTACCTGAACCAATATCCGTATCAACCGCGGGAACGTGACTATGCCTATGCCGGATCGTTCTATGCCTTTGCCATTTGGATCGGTTTCGGGGTTCTCTATCTGTGGGATTTACTTCAGAAGAAGATGGATTCCCGCAACGCAGCTATTATTGTCACCGCTGTTTGCCTGTTCGCCGTTCCGGTAAATATGGCAGCACAAAACTGGGATGATCATGATCGTAGCGGACGTTATGCGACCATTGCTCATGCCAAGAACTACCTAAGCACGTGTGCCCCGAACGCCATCCTGTTCACTTACGGGGATAATGATACGTTCCCTCTATGGTACGCACAGGAAGTGGAAGGTTTCCGCCGAGATGTACGTATCGTGAACCTAAGTTTGCTTGCCGGAGACTGGTACATTGACCAGATGAAACGGAAAGCCTACGAAAGTGACGGGGTGCCCATTTCGTTCACGAAAGACCAATACCATGCCGGAGTACGGGACTTTGTCACGATTGAAGAACGAGTGCAACAACCTTTCAGCATGAAAGAAGTCATGGAATTTGTTGCCAGCGACAGACCGGAAACCAAATCCAACCGTTACCAAGGAGGCGCCGTGGACTTCATCCCGACACGCAGCTTGTACATACCGGTGGATAAGGAAAAGGTTTTGGCAAATGGAACCGTACAACCTAAAGATTCCGCATTAATTGTAGACAGAGTAGAAATTCAATTAAAAGGTAGCTCTTTGAATAAATCACAATTAATGGTACTGGATATATTAGCTACCAACAACTGGGAACGTCCGGTATACTTCGGAGTAGGTATGGGACAAGACAGTTACATGGGCTTCGATAAGTATTTCCAACTAGAAGGAGCTGCTTACCGGGTTGTACCTATTAAGTCGGAAAACAACGAGGCTTATTATGATTTCGGACGTATCAACACGGAGATCCTGTATGACAACCTGATGAATAAATTTGTCTGGGGCAACATCAAGGACCCGAAAGTAAATATCGATCATTTCCATGATAACACCATCGCCGTGATGAAATACCGGAACACCTTCTTGCGTTTGGCAGAACAATTAATGCAAGAGGCCGCCACGGAAACACGGGTTATCGGGGACACGATTATCAATGAAATCACAGATTCAAGCAAAATTCAAGAGGCTGTCAGAGTGCTGGATAAATCTCTGGAAGAAATTCCGTTATATCAAGTTCCGGCTGACTTCTTCTTGTTAAATTACATCTCGATCTACTATGCTGCCGGCGAAAAAGAGAAGGGGAACGATCTGGCATGGGCACTGGCTCTTGACAACGCTCAAATGTTGAGATATATCGGATCACTTTCTCAGAATCGCAGAAAAGCATTGGAAAATGACGAGAGAAGAAGTATGCAGGCGTTACAAATGCTCGTCGACATGGCCAGAAGAAACGGGGAAAATGCCTTTGCCCAAGAAATTCAGGACATGGTGGAAAGCACGTTAAGCGGACGCCCTGTAACCAGCAAGCGGGTAAACAAAAATTTCCCGATGGCTAATCAAGACAAGTGAGATAACATATACGAATCATTCGTCCCTTCGTATGGAGGGACGAATTTTATTTATAAACTTAATACACAATGATCACAATAGACCATATCAAAGAATTGGCAGAGCGAGGTGAAGCATTGAGGAGGTATCTTTGACATCGATGGCAAGAAGATACAACTCGCTGAAGAAGAGTTAAGAACACAAAACCCGTCCCTATGGGATAATCCCAAGGAAGCGGAGGCCTTGATGAAGAAAGTCCGGGAATTGAAATCTTGGATCGAGGGGTACGAACAGGTAACCTCAGCCGTGGGAGATTTACAGGTACTTTTCGATTTCGCCAAAGAGGGAGAAGCAACCGAGGAAGAAGTGGACGCCCAATACCAGGAGACCATACGAGTGCTGGAAGACATCGAGATGCGTAACATGCTGCGCCGGGAAGAAGATCACTTCGGGGCCATCATGAAAATCAATTCCGGAGCCGGAGGTACGGAAAGTATGGACTGGGCCAGTATGCTGTACCGGATGTACATCCGCTGGGGAGAATTAAACGGTTACAAGGTAAAACACGTGGATTACCAGGAAGGTGAAGAAGCCGGTATCAAATCAGCTACTCTCGAATTCGAGGGAGACTACGCTTACGGGTATCTGAAATCAGAAAACGGTGTTCACCGATTGGTTCGTTTATCGCCATATAACGCGGCCAATAAACGAATGACATCTTTTGCATCCGTGTTCGTTTATCCCGCCGTGGATGACACGATCGAGATCACGATCAATCCTGCAGACATCAGTTGGGACACCTTCCGAAGTGGTGGTGCGGGTGGTCAGAACGTGAACAAGGTGGAAACCGGAGTCCGGTTACGCCACGCTCCTACCGGAATCATGATCGAGAACACGGAATCACGTTCACAGTTGCAAAACCGTGAAAATGCCATGCGTTTATTGAAAGCCCAATTGTACGAACTGGAATTACAAAAGCGTCAGGAAGAACGGGATAAAGTGGAAGGAACGAAAAAAAAGATCGAGTGGGGGTCACAAATCCGCAGTTATGTATTCGACGACCGCCGGGTGAAAGATCATCGTACCAACTACCAGACATCAAACGTGCAGGCTGTTATGGACGGAGAGATCAACGAGTTCATCAAAGCCTACTTGATGATGTTCGGTGGCGGAGAAGAATAAAAGCAAGCAATTTATGATTTATGAATTACGATTTACGAAAAGAAAAAGCGTAGTTTTGTTGGAGGGAATCTAAAATCATAAATCTAAAATCTAAAATGAATAGATGGATTTAAACTTTAATAGTTGCAAGATATTGATCGTCGGGGACGTGATGCTTGACAAATACTATTTCGGAAAGGTGGAACGTATTTCCCCGGAAGCTCCAGTTCCGATAGTAAACATCGTAACCGAGGAATCCCGTTTAGGTGGGGCCTCGAACGTGGCCAACAACATCACAAGTCTTGGTGGGCAGGCCACGTTATGCGGGGCTATCGGCTATGACTTTTTCGGGAAAGAGATTGAACGTATGGCTCACCGGAAAGGGATCAAAACCGATTTTGTCAAAACCGAGCAACCCACGATCACGAAAGCGCGCATCATCGGTGGAAGACAACAGATTGTCCGTATAGATTACGAGCAACATTTGGAACTTTCTGAAAAAGCAAGAGAAGATTTTCAAACCCATCTTGCCTCACTCTTCCAAGAGTTTCCGACCCTTGTTATTTCTGATTATGGAAAAGGCATGATCTCGGAAGAATTATGTTCGTTTTTGATAAAAACGGCAAAATCACATGGAACCCGTGTTATCGTGGACCCGAAAGGGCAAAACTGGAAGAAATATGCAGGGGCTGACTTGATTACTCCTAATGTAAAAGAATTAGGTGACATCATTGGCCACCCGGTGAAAAATAACGACCAGGATATTGCCGTGGCAGCCTTGGAAATCGTTCATCACTACGGTTTATCAGCATTACTTGTCACCCGGAGCGAACAAGGGATGAGCTTGATTTCCGATCAAAATATTTTGCATCTCCCCACACATTCTCAAGAAGTATTTGATGTAAGTGGAGCCGGAGACACGGTTGTGGCGGCCCTTTCACTAGCCTTAACCCAAGGTCAGGAAATCACGGAAGCCATGCGCATCGCAAACGTGGCAGCCGGAATTGTTGTTCAGAAAATCGGGACAGCAACTCTCAGCGTAGAAGAATTAAACGCAAATCTATAAGAAAAAAGGCTGTTTTAAAAACAGCCTTTTTAAATCTTAGATACAAAGTATTTCAAGAATGCCGTATTATCTGTAAGTTCCGGATGGAAAGATGTTACCAACATATTCTTTTCTTCCGCTGCAACGATATGCCCATCAAGCTCACACAGAATTTTTACCCCATCCTTCACGCTCGTGATATAAGGGGCTCGAATAAACACCAACTCAATTTCTTTCGAATCTACCGCCGGGATCACTTTTTTCGTGGCAAAACTGTCGATCTGGCTCCCGTAAGCATTACGCCGAACGGCAATATCCATCACGCCCAAATGAGTCACTGAATCGTTCACGAGTTCTTTGGCCAGCAAGATCATTCCCGCACAAGTTCCCCATACCGGCAGTCCACTCTGGATTTTCCCGCGTAAAGGCTCCATAAGTCCGGTCCGATTAAGAATCTTTCCCATAGTGGTACTCTCCCCTCCTGGTAGAATGATTCCATCAATCTCTTCCAACTGCTCCGGGTATTTCACGATCACGGGTTCATGACCAATAGCCTTAATCTGGCGTTCATGTTCAATAATCGCCCCTTGAAAACCTAAAATTCCAATCTTCTTCATGACAAAAAATATAAGGTTCATAAAGTTCATAAAATCTATAAAGCAAGTTACCTTATGAACCTTACAAACCTTATGAACTTTATAAACTATTCTTACCAGCCTCTTTCAGCGTATTTGTTTTCCAATTTGCTAATTTCCAATCCGGACATAGCCTCTCCCAAGTTCTCTGACAATTCAGCCAATTTAACCGGATCGTTATAATAAGTCGTAGCTAAAACAATAGCTCTCGCTCTCTTGGCAGGATCACCTGACTTGAAGATTCCAGAGCCCACAAATACTCCCTCGCAACCCAACTGCATCATTAAAGCTGCATCAGCCGGAGTAGCAATACCACCGGCTGCAAAGTTTACTACCGGCAATTTACCATTCTCATGCACGAATTTTACTAAATCATAAGGGGCTCCCATCTCTTTGGCAATCGTCATCAAAGCCTCTACCGGAGCCACTTGTACCTGATGAATATCATTGTTCAACTGACGCATATGTCTTACAGCCTCTACCACGTTTCCGGTTCCGGCTTCTCCTTTCGTACGAATCATAGAAGCACCTTCACCAATACGTCTTAAAGCCTCACCCAAATTACGGCATCCGCAAACGAACGGTACTTTAAACGCAGTCTTGTCAACATGATACAAATCATCTGCCGGCGTTAAAACTTCACTTTCGTCAATATAATCAATGCCAATGGCCTCCAAAATTTGTGCTTCCACGAAGTGACCAATTCTCACTTTTGCCATTACAGGAATAGACACGGCATTCTTTATAGCCTTGATCATCTGAGGATCAGACATTCTAGCCACGCCACCATCTTTACGAATATCAGACGGCACTCTTTCCAATGCCATTACAGCACATGCCCCGGCAGCTTCAGCGATCTTTGCCTGTTCAACATTGGTTACATCCATAATAACCCCACCTTTTAGCATTTGTGCCAGATTTTTGTTTAATTCATAGTTCCCCATAAGGTTCTCGTTTATTAATGTGTTCATAATAATAATTCCCCTCTCCTTCTAACGCTCCTGGGAGCCAAATATTTATGACTGAAAAGACCCGTTCCTCAAACGTTTCCGATCACTCAAAACACCCCCGCTAAAACGGGGAACAAATATAGCAATTTAGTTGAAAAAACTAACTTTATAAGCATATTTTAGTTGCAGACTGTAAGTACATAAAATACAGATACAAACAATCTAAAAGAATACTACCCATCTCACAATTCCCTCTAACACAAAAAATTTTACATGAAATGTATCATCAGAAGAAAAGATAGAAAGTCTAAATTTCTCAAACACCCCCTATCCCTCCATAAATTAAACATGAAATTTGTGGAGTAAAGAACTTTCTAAAAAAGGAAAATTTACCTACCTCTTATAAATACGTCTTCAACCGTTTACTACGGCACGAGTTTTTCAGTCTCTTGATAGCCTTGGATTTAATTTGGCGTACTCGTTCGCTTGTCAGACCTACCCGATCGCCAATTTCTTCCAACGACATGGCTGTATAACCACCCAAGCCGTAATACATCCGTAAGATTAAGGCATCGCGTTCATCCAGAATCGTCAAATAACGATCAATTTCCGTCCGCAATGAATCGGCATTCATCTCCCGTTCGGCATCCGATATGGCATTATCCCCGGTAATCATCACGTCATACAAGTTGGAGGAATCCTCGTCTGCCGACAAAGGCGCATCCATGGATAACGGACGATTGGCAATCCGCAAGCTATCTTTAACCTCCTTCGCGGGAACATCCATTTTCAAGGCGATTTCTTCTGCCGTGGGTTCCCGTTGAAACTCTTGTTCCAAGCGGAAAAAGAACTTATTCACTTTGTTAATACTACTAATTTTGTTCAATGGTAACCGAACTAAACGCGAATTTTCTGCGATTGCCTGTAAAATCGATTGCCGAATCCACCATACGGCATAAGAAATAAACTTGAATCCTTTCGTTTCGTCAAAGCACTCAGCAGCTTTTATTAATCCCAGATTGCCCTCGTTGATCAAATCCCCCAAACTCAAACCGTTATTCTGGTATTGCTTGGCCACGGAAACCACGAAACGTAGGTTACTCTTCACCAATAACTCCCGTGCCGCTCGGTCTCCCGATCGGATTTTCTTGGCTAAAGCAACCTCCTCATCCGGCGTCAACACGTCGATTTTCCCAATCTCCTGCAAGTATTTCTCTATCGAGAACGAATCCCTGCCAGTGATTTGTTTGCTAATTTTTAACTGTCTCATAGGTCTCTTCGTATAATTGGCTTAAAGTTAATCATCTATTTCAGTAAAACAAATATTAGAGCTCTTTTTTTCGTATCTACTTGAAGAAATATACGGGGATATATTAACTTTGTTGTCTGAAAACACCATTTAATTAAAACATACGCCATTAATTTAGAAATCATTCGAATAATTAGAATAAAACACCATTTGAATCGAGATAATTTTGCAAAAATCTTTGGCACAATAAAAAAAATACCTACTTTTGCAGTCCGAAGTGAGAAAATAATAACATAAGAAATATTGCAATGAAACGTACATTTCAACCATCCAACAGAAAGAGAAGAAACAAACATGGTTTCAGAGAAAGAATGTCTACCGCTAACGGTAGAGCAGTTCTAGCTAGAAGAAGAGCTAAAGGAAGAAAAAAATTGACTGTTTCTGACGAGCGCAGACACAAGCATTAATATAAAAAAAGCTGCTTTTACAAGCAGCTTTTTTTATTCGTTCCTTTTCCCCCGCAACCGCAATTACAACTGCATCCTTTCCCCTTCTTTGCATTCCGAAACAAACGATAAGCACCTCTTCCCGCAAAAACAAGTGCTATCGCCACAATTATATACGTCAATATTAGTTGCATTTCTATTCTCTAATTTTAGATTAATAATTCATGATACCGGGGACTCGTCCTAAATAATCAAGTCCAATACCTGTTTTATCACGAAACATACGCCCCAAGCCAGTACCGTCGTGTATCCCATCACGAAAAACGCCCACTTCATTCCAATCTCTTTACCGATAGCAATCAAAGCCGCAAAACAAGGGGAATAAAGTAACACGAAGATCACAAATATAATGGCAGTAACCGGAGTAAACCCATGTTCCCGCAAACGCATTTCCAACGTCGCATTCGACCCGTCATCTTCCTCCATAACCTCTTCCCCCTGGTACAGAACGGCCATCGTGCTAACCACGACTTCTTTTGCCGCAACCCCGGTCAACAAGCTAACGCCAGCTTTCCAGTCAAAACCAAGCGGTGTCCAAATAGGCTCCATCGTTCGCCCTAATCGACTGATATAAGAATTTTCCTGACGTTCACTTACCTCTTGTCGATGCAAGTTCTCTAATTTCGCTTCCTGTTCTTCCTTCAACATATCCACGTTTCCGATCCCGGAAGCGATCGTTGCCTCGTAAGCCCTTGTTACCTCGGCCTTCTTTTCATCATACTGAGCCTCCAGCTCTTTGTCCACGGGAAAATAGCCCAACGCCCAAATCAATATGGAGGCAAACATAATAATACCTCCCATTTTTTTCAGGTATTGCTCGCCTTTACTCCACATATGCCGTACGGTCGTTCTCAAGGTTGGCATTCGATACGGGGGCAACTCCATCACGAACGGCACTTCCTGTTTATGGAAAAGTACCCGTTTAAACAACTTAGCCATCACGATAGCAGCTAGAATTCCAAACAAGTATATTCCAAAAAGAACTAACGCCGCATAATCTTTGAAAAATGCCCCGACCAACAGGATGTATACCGGAAGGCGGGCACTGCAAGACATGAAAGGATTGATCAGTATGGTTAATATCCGGTCACTCCGGTTCTCCAGCATACGCGTTGACATGATCGCCGGCACGTTACACCCGAATCCCATGATCATCGGAATAAAACTTTTCCCGTGCAAGCCAAGTTTATGCATCAACTTATCCATGATAAATGCCGCACGAGCCATGTACCCCGTGTCTTCCATGAAAGAAATAAACAGGAACAATATCAATATATTCGGTAAAAACACGATCACGCTCCCCACTCCACCAATGATACCATCCACTAATAAATCCTTTAAAGGTCCCGCACTCATCTGGTTATCGACAAATTCACCTAAAGCCCCGACTCCGGTCTCAATCCATTCCATCGGATAACTTCCCAAACTAAACGTGGCAAAAAATGTCACGAACAGGAATAACAAGAAGATCGGGAATCCGAACAATTTATGCGTGACAATAGCATCAATATACTCCGTTTTACGTCTTCGATTCACGGGACTTTCCTTGTACGTTTCTTTTAACGCCCCGGAAATAAAACCGTACTTCGTATCGGTAACAACCGACTCGACTTTCTCTCCATAGGTTGTTTCAATCCGTTCAACTCCCTCTTTTACGACCTTCAATAATTTCTCCCGTGAATGATCCCGTTGTACGAATTCCAACACGTCCTTATCCCCTTCCAATAACATCAGAGACAGGAAACGGGGAGACATATTACAGATCAAATCTTTTTCATCTTTCAACTCGGCTCGAATGGCCACGATGCTGTCCTCAATCTCTTTCCCGTAGTTTATATGAATATGGCGTACCGTTTCACTTCTTCCCTCGTACACCTCGATAACTTCCCGTAACAACTCCTTAATTCCTTTCCCCTTTGACCCGACAGTAGGCATCATCGGCATCCCGATCATCTGTCCCATCTCCCGATAATTGAAAGTTGCCCCGGAACGTTCCAGCTCATCATACATATTCAAAGCGATCACGCCCTTCACGTCCATGTCAATCAACTGCGTGGACAAATAGAGATTACGTTCCAAGTTAGACGCATCTACCACGTTAATCACCACATCGGGTGCGTTATTCATAATATATTCCCGCACATACTTTTCTTCATTCGAGTAAGCAGAAATAGAATACGTTCCCGGTAAATCGACCACGTTAAACTCGTAACCTTCAAATCGAAACGTGGCACTCTTCGCATCCACCGTAACCCCACCGTAATTTCCCACGTGTTCCTGAGAACCACTCATGTAGTTGAACAGTGTTGTTTTCCCCGCATTGGGGTTACCGACAAAAGCAACATGTATATGTTTATCTCGACCTTCCCAGTGCTTGGCGAAAGCTTCTTCCGCATCACGGGCGCTCCCTGACACCCCGGCAATATTAGTAGCCTCCTCAAGAGATACGATTTCAATAAACGCTGCTTCTTGCCTCCTTAAAGAGATTTCATAACCCATAATTGCATATTCAATCGGATCATTCAAAGGGGCGTTCTTCACGGCCTTCACCACTTTTCCCCTCACGAATCCCATCTCGTTTAATCGTTTCCGAAAGGCCCCATATCCTTTCACCTTGGTAATAACGGCACTTTCTCCGGTTTTCAGTTCTGACAGTAACATATAAACATCTTGTAATTAGTATCGCGAATGTAAAAACTTTATTTTTATTTTTTCTAAATAAACACAGAATAATAACGAGAATTTCATCATTAATAATTATAAAATTTATTAATAAAAGACTTTCCAGCCTAAGTGTCTTCCGAAATTTATAGAGAAAAACAACGAATCTTTTCTTTTTTACTCCGTATAACCAACAAATAGTTTACTTTTGTAACATGAAAACAGAAGATATAGAAAACCAGGACGAGCAAAAATGGAAAAGCGTGAATCAATTGCTATCACGGGCGGGTTCGCGCTTAAATATCCTAGAAGAAGAAATTGATGTAGAAGTACAACATCAGTATATGGATCTTTTGGAGCATCTCATCAAAGGTGGTGACTTCAAAGCGTTGAGAGAAGACGCGATAGTACACGTCCAAGATCTATTTGACGAGGCCGTTGATGCCGAAAAGAAAAAAACTTTGTTAATCCTATTGTCCATGGTCGATGACATTTCTATATACCGAAGCATTGAATCGTTCCAAAAACAAGATACCCCGATCAAACCGTGGGCAACCATAGCCTTGCAACAATCCCGGATGCTGATTCAATCCAACCTGCTGGACGAATCGACCGTGTTCGTATCCACCGGCCTAGGCGGTCACGACACGCTGTTACGTTATTTTTGTGTTTATGTTGCCAACGAGGGGGTTACACTACAACCTTTCCAGTGGGATATTGCCCAAAAAGAGACAGAATTGGTCATTAGCAAAAGCCAAGGAGAGATCGAACAAATCGAACAATTCGAGAAATACATCACGTTCACCCTTCTGTTACCAATCGAGGCTAACCTAAAAGAGATTTTCAATTCGATTATAGACGAGTGTAACACTTACGGGAACTTTTTAAGCGAAAACATCATCATCACGAACGTGAAAAAACTTTCCACCAAAGAGATTGAAGATTTCTTGGAAACTAAATCCCCTCCAAAGCACAAATCAAGACCATTCTAGTCCAGCATCAAGCTTATGAAAGGACTACATTTTTTGAAATAAGGCTCCAACTCGGGAAAATGTTCCGGGTGGTAGCCTAAAAGCAATTGCGTCAGTTCCTGCACGGACAACTCCGCCTCCACCTGCTTTGCATTATCACAAACACAATCTCCTTTCCCGATTACGTATATTCCCGTGTTTTCCGGAATCCAGTCATCCGTTACTTTCAGCACGAGATCCTGCTCCGGATTATTCACGGCATACAAACGGAGCATTTGTTCCACGTCCAACACACGTGCCATTCCCCGGTGCTCATCCGCTTTTCCGGCAGGAAGTACACGGCAATATATCTCCGCCGCATCCAAATATTTCATCACTCCCCACAAAGCCACCCGTTTGACATCCTCGGAGTCATACATTCCATCCAGTACCAAAGCATGATTTCCTCTCGGTTCGGCAAAAGCCATCCCAACAATATTTTTATCGCTATACACGACAATCAACGCCCCTCCATCCATTCGCAAACTTTCCACGATCACCTCAAAATCTTCCCGTTCATGCTGCACGCAACAAGGACGTAAACGCATCATTGACTGAAAATAATTAAACAAGTCATCCGTTAACAACCCCACCTCCCGAATAGCTTCCACCCGAAAATGATCCGCAACCGGTTTATCCAAAATCGTGTAATGTTCCAGAGTATAATCAAAAACAGTCGCATACCCCATCTTTCCGTAATAATCATACAACCATTCACTGGCCGGAATCAGGGTACTCACGGGAATCTTTCTTCCTCTCATCACGTAGAAAGCCTCCCGCAGTAACTTCGTCATCACGCCCCGGGCCCGAGCCAACGGATGAGTACAAGCCCCCGAAATATACCCTGTTACAATTTGTGTCACGCCAAAAGTCATAGGGTAAAGAGGAGTTTGTAAAGCAGCAATAGCCGCACCTTGTTCATCCCAATACACCAGAGCATTCTCCTCCTTGTATTTTTTGTCAAAATAGAATTGAATGAACTCTTCCGTATCATCAAAACACACCCTCCATAACTCCATGACTTCCCGTTTCATCATACACGTATTTAAATTAAACAACCTTTGAAATGAGAGATTTTCTCATTTTCAACTTTCAATTAATTCGGCATACCCTTTCTCCAATAATATCACCGGACGATAAGATAGTTTCGCCTTTCTCAATCCCGGAATTCCCAAATCTTCCTCCCGATTCAGATAAACATATTGTTCCGGGATATGCCGTGCGAACTCCTGATTCAAAATATTATACGAACCGTCAATATGACTATCAGCCTTCTCGATATGAACGGCAAAGGTATCATGATTTACCGGGGCGCCATACGTGAACCCGACGATTTCATCATCCACCCAGAGCGCTCCTCCAACCAAACCAAGAGCATCAAAATTTCGCAACGCAATATTCAATGCTTTTCGCTCGTTTATCAAACTCTCCTCTTCCTCACAATCATGCTCTTCACACCATTTTTCCTCTAGTTCCAAACAATGCGGGATCAAATCTACTGTTAATGGCGTGTACTTGTAATTATAGGTGCGTTTGAACTTATTCACGTGATTCCGTTTAGGCTGAAAATTTTTACCTTTCAATTCAGCCAGCTCTTGACGGGAATAAATATAATCAAAATAATCCCGATCCAACCGATAATCAAAACTTCCCGGGAACTCCCGGTTGAACCATTCCTCCAACTCCGGAAAAACTCCATGTACACGTAAAACGTGTCCTTCGGTCTTGGCTTGCTGTTTCAACAACTCGATCACATTCTTCACATCCCCGGTTCCCACGGGCATCGTGTACACGACACTTTCCTCATCCAATGTAAAACGCACCACGAGACAGTCATCAACCACAGCGTAATGACTATTGGTCAAGAACTGCCACGTGTACAAGTTCACAAACGAAAGATTGCAATCCCGGTTCCCACATGCCAAAAAATAGGTCGTTATCAACTCTTTATCCTCTATTCTGATCGGTTTAAAATCTATCATATAATTACTTTTAATTTCCGTCACAAAGATACGATCTTTCTTATTTATAAAACCTCCTTCATATGTCTAAAATTAGAACTGATCGTATCCAGTATCTCCCGCGTCCGTCCGTTTATCATCAATTTATACATGGATTGGGCAAACCCCATCATCTGGCTCCACTCCACTTTAGGCGGCATGGCCAAAGCGTTCGGATCTGTCATCACGTTTACAAGTACCGGCCCGTCAATATTCATCGCCTGTTCCAGCACGGCTTGTACCTTCTCCGGATCGTTCACCGTGAATCCCTCCATTCCCATCGCTTTTGCCACAAGCGCAAAGTCTGGATTGTCCATATCCGTCTGCCAATCCGGTAACCCGGCAACCTCCATTTCCAACTTCACCATTCCCAAAGAACGATTATTGAACACGACAATTTTTACGGGTAATTTATACTGCACGATTGTCGAAAGATCCCCCAGTAGCATAGAGATTCCCCCATCCCCACACAAAGCCCAAACTTGCCGCTCCGGAAAGGCCAGCGAGGCCCCGATCGCTTGCGGAACAGCATTTGCCATTGAACCATGATTAAAAGAGCCTAACATTTTTCTCTCTCCCGTCCCGTGCAGATAGCGCGCTCCCCATACACACGTCATCCCCGTATCAACCGTGAAAATCGCATCCTTCGACGCCAATTGATCCACGACGGACATCACGTACTCTGGATGAATTTTATCTGTTTGTCCTTTCTCCTCCACGTAAGCATTCAAGTTCTCCTTCACCCGTTCATACCCTTTCAATTGTTTCTGCAAAAAATCATCTGTCTGTTTTTGCTTGATACGAGGCAACAGTGCCTGTAACGTACTCTTCACGTCCCCACATAGCCCCATAGCCACCTTGGCCCGTCGTCCTAAACGTTCCGGCTTAATATCCACCTGCACGATCGTATTGTTTTCCGGCATAAAGGCTGCATACGGGAAATCTGTTCCCAACATCACCAGCACTTCCGCCTCGTGCATACTGTCATACCCGGAAGGCATCCCTAGCAAACCGGTCATTCCCACCTCGTTAGGATTATCATATTGTATCTCCATCTTACTCTTAAAAGAATATGCCACGGGAGAATTCAGCAACCCGGACAATTCCACCACTTCGGCGTGGGCATCCTTGGCCCCGATCCCACAAAACAAAGTTATCTTCTCCTTCCCATTCAATAAATCAGCCAACGCATCCAATTCTTCATCCGAGGGACGTATGGAAGGATGTGTCGGAAATGTCTTAACGGCAGAAAATATCTCCTCTGCCCCACGAGCAGTCACGTCCCCGGGAACCCCGATCACGGCTACTCCCGAACCGGAAATTGCCGCTTGCATGGCAGCCTGCAACATACGAGGCATCTGGCAGGGCGTGGTCGCCACCTGGTTATAATAACTACAATCTTCGAACAACTTCATCGTGTCCGTTTCCTGAAAATAACGAGTCCCGAATTCACTCGTGGCCATCGTGGAGGCAATCGCTAACACCGGGACACCCGAACGATGCGCATCATATAGCCCGTTAATCAAATGAACGTGTCCCGGACCACTACTTCCGGCACAACAAGCCAATTGCCCGTGTAATTGAGCCTCCGCCCCAGCCGCATAGGCTCCGACTTCCTCGTGGCGCACGTGAACCCACTGAATCTTACCATTTTTCCTTACGGCATCATTTATCTCATTCAAACTATCGCCCGTGACGGCATAAATTCTTTTCACACCGGCCTCAACCAGCATATCAACCAACTGTTCTGCAACTTTTTTAGCCATAGATCCTGTATTTTATATTGTTTTTAGTCTCTATGGCTAAAACGAAAAATAAAAAGAAAAGTTTATATTTTAGGAGCCAGAAACGCTCCCACCCGTGATATGTTTGCCTCTTTACGACAGTCATTAATCGTGACACGAATAGTCTCCACGGCAACATCCGGGATATGCAACAAACGTTTATAACCAATCGTACCCCCTTTTCCCAACACCTGCCAAGTACCATTCACCAACCCTTCCACGGTAAACGACTCCACCCGCTGTCCCCGGCTAATATCTTCCTGCAACAAGATCGTGTTTATCGTACATCCCTTCCCCAAGGTATATTCTTTACTTTCCCCCTGCCGGGCTGTCCACGCCCGAGCCCACCGGGAAACAAAATCTTTCGCGTACATCTTTTCCAGATACTCTCCGAATTCTTTTAACCGAGTGACATCGGTCTCGCAAAGCACACCCCGCTTATCTGGTGACACATTCAGCAATAAAGAAGAATTACATCCCACGGACTGGAAATAAACCCTCACCAATTCCGACAAAGATTTCACTTTCAAATCTTCCCTCTCGTGATAAAACCAGCTAGGACGAATAGAGACCGACACCTCCGAAGGATACCAGAACAATTCCGTCGCACGATCAATAATCTCTTTTCCCCCAAGATCCCGGGAAAACACGCTTAAACGCATCTCTTCATTACGCTTTTTCGCATCCGGATAACACCCCGGGACCAACGCAACGGAACTCCATTCGGCCCCACGCCCTCTCGCACTTTCATTCCCGATCCAACGAATATCATCACCATAAAAAGCCGTAACCGCGTTAGGCTGTAACTTATGAATCGTTTTCAATATCAATTCCCAGTCATATTCCTGTCTTTTCCCGTCAATGCCTATCTCACTAGTCCCATCCAACCAAATTTCATCTATTTTCCCGTACTCGGTCAATAATTCCGTCAGTTGTTTCACGAAAAACTCGTTGTACCGGGGAGAGTCCCCGTAATAAGAAATGTTCCGATCCAAAAGGGATAAATAAATTCCGAATCTCATCCCGTTCCGGTCACACGCTTTTTTCAATTCCCGAACTACATCGCCTTTCCCGTTTTTCCACGGAGAGGCCGTGATAGCATGACGAGTCGTTTTTGTCGGCCACAAACAAAAACCATCATGATGTTTGGCGGTCAGCACGACGGACTTGAGGCCTCCCGCCTTTAACGCCTTCACCCACTGCTCCGCATCCAGCGCTACCGGATTGAACATCACCGGAAACTCCTTGCCGTCACCTTGTTCTTTCCCGGTAAACGTGTTTATTCCAAAATGGATGAAAGCTGTCAATTCCAACTGCTGCCAGGCTAATTGCTGCTTTGTCGGGACCAGTCTTGCTGCCATCTCCACTTTCTCCTCCAGTGTAACCTTCTCCGGAAAACGAACATTTTTTTCAAAATATTTCCCCTTTTGAGCCTCGGCCGACAAAGAAATCACGCATAAAAAACACCAAATTATATAGCATATTCTCACTGCAGTCACAATTGTTGTTATAATAAATGTAAAAATAAACAATTTTTCTCATTTAGACAACAAAAATCTAATTATTCACGTATGAAACTAAATAATATAATATCAATTAATATGAGTACAAACAAAATAATCGAAATCCTAGGAGATCAAAGTGATTTCCTATTGAACCACACCTGTAAAACCATTGATAAATCGTTACTTCACATCCCGTCACCCAATACCATTGATGAAATTTGGATGTCATCCGATAGAAATACCCGTACTCTGAACAGTCTGCAAAGCATCCTGAGTCACGGCCGTTTAGCAAATACCGGCTACGTGTCCATTCTCCCCGTGGATCAAGGAGTTGAACACACGGCAGGAGCGTCTTTCGCCCCAAATCCTCTCTATTTTGATCCGGAAAACATCATAAAACTTGCTATCGAGGGCGGGTGTAACGCCGTGGCATCAACATTCGGAGTACTCGGAGCCGTGGCTCGTAAATACGCTCACAAAATCCCGTTCATAGTGAAAATCAATCATAATGAACTACTAACCTACCCGACTCAATACGACCAAACACTATACGGTACGGTGGAAGAGGCATGGAATATGGGAGCCGCCGCGGTAGGTGCCACAATTTACTTCGGCTCACCGGAAAGTCGCAGACAAATACTAGAAGTATCAGAGGCATTTTCCCATGCACATGAACTAGGTATGGCAACCATCCTCTGGTGTTACCTTCGTAACGGAAGTTTCAAAAAAGACGGAGTAGATTACCACTCGGCAGCAGATTTGACAGGACAGGCCAATCACCTAGGGGCAACGATCCAAGCTGACATCGTAAAACAAAAGCTCCCGACGGTTAACGGGGGATTTACCGAACTTAAATTCGGAAAAACGAATGAAAAAGTTTATACCGAACTTACGTCCTCCCACCCGATAGACCTCTGCCGCTACCAAGTGGCCAACAGCTACATGGGACGCATTGGCCTGATCAACTCCGGGGGTGAATCTAAAGGAGCGTCCGATTTAAAAGAAGCTGTCATAACAGCCGTAATCAACAAACGAGCCGGCGGAATGGGACTTATCAGCGGACGGAAAGCCTTCCAGAAACCGATAAACCAAGGTGTAGAATTACTAAATGCTATCCAGGACGTTTACCTGGATAAAAATATCACGTTAGCCTAACAAAAATAGCAACCAATGAGGGAGTGTCAAAAACTTTTGAGCCCCCTCATTGAATCTATAGTATCTCGTATTATTCTCCACGGTGTCTCGTCGTACTCTCACTAGTACATAAACTAAATTTCAAGAAAAAATCAAAAGCAGATCAACCCGCCACATCGTTGACCTTTCGTTAACCTTTCGTTAACCTATCGTTGACCTACCTACGAGACATACCGGAATTCCCCTTGAAAATCCCTTTCGATATAGGAGTAAAACACACTACCTTCTGTTTTTTATTCTTATCTTTGTGAAGAAGACATAACCCCGGTTCACAATGGATGAAAGAGTACTCGATAAACTAAAAATACTCGCTGAATCAGCGAAATATGATGTATCCTGTGCATCTAGCGGGACCTCTCGTTCTCACAAAAAAGGGCAAATCGGAAGCGCTGAAGGATGGGGTATATGTCATAGTTTTGCGGAAGACGGACGCTGTATCTCTCTACTGAAAATTATGCTCACGAACAACTGTATCTACGATTGTGCCTATTGCATCAATCGCAGGAGCAATGACTTACCGAGAGCCACGTTCTCCGTCTCGGAACTCGTGAACCTAACGATAGAATTCTATCGCCGGAATTACATCGAGGGACTCTTCCTCAGTTCAGGAGTAGTACGCAATCCAGACTACACGATGGAACGTTTGGTGAAAGTGGTAAAGGACTTGCGGCAAGTGTACCGCTTTAACGGATACATCCATTTGAAAAGTATTCCCGGGGCCAGCCAAGAACTGGTAAACGAGGCTGGTTTATATGCGGATCGTATGAGTGTAAACATCGAAATCCCCAACGAACAAAGCCTGCAACTTCTTGCCCCGGAAAAAGATTTTCAAAGTGTATTCACCCCCATGCGTTATATCCAACAAGGTATGTTACAAAGCGCCGAGGAACGAAAGAAATACCGCCATGCCCCCCGCTTTGTCCCCGCGGGACAAAGCACACAGATGATCGTGGGAGCAACTTCCGATTCGGATAAGGACATTCTACACCTAACCTCTGCACTCTACAAACGTCCAAGCATGAAAAGAGTATATTATTCGGGATTCGTCCCCGTCAACGGGTACGACAACCGTCTGCCGGCCTTGAAACAACCACCTCTTGTAAGAGAAAACCGATTGTATCAAGCCGATTGGTTACTCCGATTTTACAATTTCAAAGTAGATGAAATCGTGGATGACTCCTATCCTGATCTAGACCTAGAGATCGACCCGAAACTGGCTTGGGCTCTTCGTCACCCGGAGGCATTCCCCGTGGACATCAACCGGGCGGATTACGAAATGTTATTACGTGTCCCCGGACTTGGGGTGAAGTCTGCCAAGATGATTCTCACGGCCCGCCGCTATTCCCGCTTGGGGACATCACATTTGAAACAAATCGGTGTCGTTCTCAAAAAAGCCCAGTATTTTATCACGTGTAATGAACTACCGACCCGAACCATTAACGAAATAAAACCCGAAAACGTAAGGCGTATTCTAACACAAAGAAAAGTTACCCGCATTGACGATGGACAATTGATCATCCCGTTCATTTATTAATTGAATTAATTCGACTTCATGGCACTTGAAATCGTAAATCTAAAATCATAAATCTAAAATTAATATGCTCATATTCCGGTACGACAAAACCTTTGAAGGACTGTTAACAGCGATTTTTGACGCTTATAGCATCAAAAGATTTCCCGATGTTTTGCTAGCAGCAGAAGAAACGTCTCCTTTATTTTATGATGAAATCATCACAGTCGTTACGGATGAGGAAAGAAGTAACCGGGTATGGAAAGGACTTCAAAAGAAACTATCCGCCTCGGCCCTTACCAGTCTTACAACCTGCTGGCTATCCGAACTCCCGGAGATTGACCTCGTACTATTCCGTTACATTCACAAAGCCATCGACGCACCCCGTTCCATCGAACTCAATTTCGGGGATCCCGATGTGCTGGAACTTTCCAAAGTCTGGAAAAAGGTAAACAACGAACGGTTACGGGTCATGCAATTCCTGCGCTTTCAGAAAGCTGCCGACGGCACCTATTTTGCCGCATTGAAACCGCTATATAACGTAATCTCGCTCGTGATTCCCTATCTCCAAGATCGTTTTGCCGATCAAAAATGGCTACTCTATGACCTCAAACGGGAATACGGTTATTATCACGATCTGTCAACCATCACCGAAGTACACTTTGAACAAAAAGAAGGACATCTTCAAAGCGGATTCCTCGACGAAAGCATCATGGATCAAGACGAAAAACTTTTTCAAAAACTCTGGCAGACCTATTTCAAGGCAATTACTATAAAAGAACGCCTGAATCCTAAACTACATCGTCAAAATCTCCCTGCCCGCTTTTGGAAATACCTAACGGAGAAAAAGGGATAACTCATTTTCTAAAGCAAGAATCTCCCAATTAGAGATCTTTCTGTCCCCATTTTTCCCTTTGTAACCGCTCGGAATTGACCAAGATAAATAAAAGGAGTAATGAATCTTTAGAAAGTTTATTTTTAAGATAAGCGATAGCCTCCGACTTTTTATTATAGATTGTCTGTTTATTTTTACCTAATTTTTGAGCAATTTCCTCCACTTTCCAACCATCGAAAAATAGTTTTAGAATCTCAGCACTCTCTTCAGGCAATAATCCCAAGATATAATGAAAAGTCGAAAGAGTTTCACTTTCAATAATATCTACTTCAAATGAATCTTTATCCAACAACTGACCAGCTTTATACTTTTCGACACATTGATGATGTCTGATATAACTTTTAAAATGGTTCCGTAAAGAAACATATAGATAAGCCTTTATATCGGTTAAACGTTCGAATTTTAGCGAAGGCGATTGCCACAAATTTAAAAAAACATCGTGAATGGCATCACGGGGTTCCACTTCTGTATGCTGATATAATTTTGCTGTAAAATAAAACAAATCATTATAGAACAGAGAATAGACTTTTCCGAAATCTTTCTCTATCCTACGGTTAAAATTTTTTAGCAAAATAGTTTCCTCTTTTTCCGGTATCATCATCCTTGTTAAATATATTGCCGATAAAAATACTCACCTCATTAGTACGGGAACCTTGTTTTAAAGAGCAAATTAATTCATAAAATCAGAAACTTGCAAATACAAAAAGAAGTTGTTATAGTTTCTTTATCTTATTTATCCCTATTAGCATTGAAAAAACGAATGTATTATAGAAAAAAACAAAAGAATTTGCACATCACAAATAACTAAAAATCAGCTATATTTTCTTTTTCAGAAAAAAAATATCCGATTTTGAAGTAAATTTTTTCGTGTCACGCGTTTCCTTTATAAATATCCCGAAGTAACAAGTTCACAGTTCTTCGAGTATTTGAACCTCCCGGAGAAGGGAAATTAAATCGGTAAAAAATGAACATTCTATGAAATTGGAAGATAAGGAATTTGAAGATTATTATCATCGGGCTCATCATCTCACGAATGAGTTATTATCAACCTATAATAATAATCTGAGTTTGGAAGAAAATAAGGAGGTCGACACTTTTTTAAAGGAGAATCATCTTTCTGGAGAATTAATTGATCGTTTGACTTCCTCTGAAATTCACCGGGAATACTATAATCGTTTGGCTCAAGAAAATAAAGAAGAAAATCTGGCTTTATTATTAGCACAAATGAGAAAAGAAAAACCGAAACAAAAAAGATTCAGAATATGGTATCATATCGCAGCTTCAGTAGCTGCCATTATAGCCATTATCTTTTGGACGCAATCTGAACGACAAGTGGAAAAATATGATGATTGGTATAGCCAGACGATAACAGAACAATATACCCAACCAACTTTGATTTTAGAGAACGACAGTTCCTTGATTTTAGCAGATGATGCCCAAGCAATCGTTAGCCAAGATTATGAAATTAAAAAATCGCAAGGAAATTCCCTAAAATATACAGTAACGAGCCAATCCGGAACTCTTCGCTACAACAAACTAATTGTTCCTAAACAATATACCTACACACTAAAACTTAGTGACCAATCAGAGGTTATACTAAATGCGGGGAGTATACTCCGATATCCAGTAAGTTTTACAGGAGATAAACGGGAGGTTGAACTAATTGGAGAAGCATTTTTTAAAGTGGCAAAATCAGATAAACCTTTTTTAGTACGACTGGGAAAGAATAATGTAACCGTCTACGGAACTCAATTTAATATACGTTCCAGAGCTAACAGTGACCTTGAAATCGTATTAGTCAAAGGAAGTATCGGATTTAAAGCAGAAAACCAAGAAGAAATCAGAATTAAGCCTTCACAAATAGTCGTTTGTCAGCCAAAGACCGGAAAGACTCAAGTGAAAGAGATTAATCCCAAGGATTACATCATGTGGATGGAAAATATGTTTGTTTTTAAAGGGCAAACTCTAGAACGGATTTTATCAGAAGTGTCAATATGGTACGGAGTACAGATAGACATCCAAGTAGACGTAAAAGATATGAAACTGACTTTAATTACGAACAAGGATAATTCATTAGAGGACATCCTCAAATTTATCACAAAAATTACAAACATAAAAATAACTAAAACCGGAGATATGGAATATAAAACAGAGTAGTAAATAAAAGAGCATCCCAGGGATGCCCTTTTCAGACTTTCCCGCAGAATCAGATTGGCGTCAGTATCTGTCGGAAAGCAGTGATTCAGTAATGTGTGAATAAGTTGAACTTAATTTGTATTACCAAATGCTATACAAAATTATGAAAAAAAAGTATGTAGCAAAAAATGCTTGGTGTATTTATTTCCTTTTGGCGGTAATTTTACTGCCGATTCAGACAACGGCTGCAATCGATCCGGCTCAGCCGATCTTAAGCCTCTCTATTGAAAATAAAGTGGTAACTATTCATGTCCGGGATGTATCTTTAGATGAAATCCTGTTGTTAATGAATAAACAAACAAATATTTCCTTCGGTTATCAAGAGGGAGTGATTGATAAAAATCAGAAATTTTCTTTGGATGTTTCAGGGGTCCCGGTAGAGGAAGCATTACGGATTCTTTTCAAGAACAGTAATTATGATTTTGAGTACAAAGATCAGCGGATATTGATTGTATTAAAATCTATTCCCCAAACAGAGGCAAAGAAAGATAGAACAGTAAAGGGGGTTGTGCTAGATCAGTCGGGCACTCCTCTACCCGGAACTACCGTTTTACTCAAAGGAACCACGTTAGGGGTTGCAACTGATGTGAATGGTTCGTATAGCCTCCAAATTCCACAAGGTAACCAAACCTTAGTATTTTCACTTGTCGGAATGAAAACTCAAGAAATCCCTTATAAGGGGCAAATTGAAATTAACGTGACAATGGAAGAAGATATCACAGAAATGGATGAAGTAGTTGTAACCGGTTATTCTGTCCGAAAAGTAAATGAATTGACCGGGGCCGCACAACAGTTTCATGGAAAAGAAGTTGCCCAAAACATGGTTAATGGAGATATCTTGTCAGCCTTGAAAGGACACACGACGGGCTTACAAATTTCAGGTAGTGACGGGAACCCGGCACGAAACAACTCTTTACTATTAAGAGGTGTCGGTACGTTATATGATAGTAAACAGTATCCTTTGATCGTGATTGATGGGATCGTTACTGATTTTACCAACATCAACGGGGTCGTAGCAGCCAATGACATAGAAGAAATAACGGTATTAAAAGACGCAGCATCTTCTGCAATTTACGGATCACGCGCTGCCATGGGTGTAATCGTGATTACCACGAAAAAAGGTCAGAAAAGTAGACAAACAACTTCTGTAGATATGAAATTTGGTCTCAGCGTTCAGAACTTCGGAGGATTACGATATATGACTTCAGAGGAGCTACTTGATTACGGTAAAATGAGCCTAACGAACTGGTGGAATGGGAATAATAGTTTACAAGCTAAATATCCCGATCGAGATGGATTTATCCGAGACACGCTAAGCTCTTTATCCCAGAATTTTGATCTTTCCCATACAACCGATTGGCGAGATCTACAATATCAACACGGGATTACCAAAAGTATAGGTGTCAATATTTCTGGGGGAAGCGAACGAGCTAGTTACTATTTATCCTATAATTATTTTGATGAAAAAGGAACAAAAATCGATAATTACCTGACTCGCAATTTTTTAAAATTACGTATGGATTATGATGTTACTCCATTCTTAACCCTAGGAATCAATCTGAGCGGAACATTCTCCAAGTATGAAAGTCCTAATAGCGGTTCTTTTGAAGACTACCATCCCTGGCTTTCTCCTTACGACGAAGATGGCAAGCTAAAAAAGAGCATCCCACAATGGAGAAGGTTTGCCATGTATAATGTTGACCTCGTGAATCCCCTAATGGATAATCAATATAACAGCAGTATCAGCCACAATGACAACCTAATGGGCTCTTTTAGCGGAACGTTACATCCTTTTAGTTGGATGAGTTTCACTTCCGTAAATACCTATACACGGATTTATTCCAATACCAATAATTATCAGGATAGTAGAACCTATTCCGGAAATTACAGCAACAATAACTTCAGTAACGGAATTTTGGATATCAGTGATGCCCGAGACGATAGTTTCCTAACTTCTAACATTCTCCGGATGGAATATCGTTTTAATGACCATAACATATCGGGACTTTTAGGACAAGAGTATTACGAACGCCACTCCCGTAGTTCAAATCTATCCATGTATGACCAAAGTGTTGTTGGTGAAAGAAATGTAGGAGGATTCTCAAAAGTTGGAAAAAAGATTCAATCCTCTTACGTGCCGGACGGAAGTGAGAGTGAATCGGGAAGTTTTTCTCTCTTTGCTGAGGCCAATTATAACTATAAAGGCAAATATATGGCTTCGGTATCTTTCCGTACAGATGCCTCTACCAATTTCGGAAAGGATAACCGTTACGGGAAGTTCTATTCTATAAGTGGTGCTTGGCTAGTATCCTCGGAGAAATTTATGCAAAAACAAAAGGCTTTATCTTTCCTTAAATTACGCTTAAGTTACGGAACTTCAGGTAAAGAAGCCGGTATAGATTACTTGAACTACACTCTATATGCTATCGGGAAAGATTACGAAGATTATTACCGTGAACATCCCTTATACCCCTCTTCTTATCCTGCCGTGATCAATCAGTTGGGGAACGACCAATTAACCTGGGAAACCGCCTATACTTTTAACCTAGGAGTGGATATGGGATTTTTAAATGACCGAATTCGTTTAAATGCTGATTACTACAGACGCCGCAATAGTGACTTAATCATGAGTGTTGCAACCGCTGCTGCAATCGGAGTAGGAGCCCAATACAAAAATGTAGGAGAAATGTTAAATCAAGGTGTGGAACTGACTTTAAACACTCATACTCTAAAATCACCTACTTTCAACTGGTATACCACTTTCACCTTCAGTCACAACAAGAATGAATTGACAAAATTATATGATGGATATTTTGTAGACGGAGAAGGCCGTACTTTTTATGAAGGCGACAATATCGATATGTTGAAAAAAGTGAAGGTGAACGGCGTGGATAAAGAAACCGGGAAACCAATTTACGAACGGGTAAACGAGGATGGTACAATCGAGTACGTAAACACCTTGACCAACGCAACTTCTGGAAACGGAGAACTAAGTTATCAGAACATTGGATTAAAACGGGCTCCCTACTACGGAGGATTTACCAACACGTTCCAATACAAAAACTTTGAACTTTACCTACACATGACTTATAGTTTTGGTTATAAGGCATATAGTTCTCTCAAAACAAGTTACACGGACGGAACTGCTTGGCTGTATAACAATATGTACAAAATACCATCGGGATTAAAAATATGGCAAAAACCTGGAGATGATGCAGATATTCCTATGGTCAATAGCGATCCTTCGTATACACAAAATCTTTATGGCACAACTTCTTTTGGATATATCAATTCCGGACACGTTCGATTTTCTAAGATCCGCTTGTCTTACAATTTTCCTGAGAAATGGTTACGCCAAATACGGATTCAGCACTTGTCATTAAGTTTTACCTGTGATAATGTCGGCGTGATCACTTCTCGCAATTTTATCGGAGCTGATCCGGAGAACCTGGGAGACTGGCCAGCTCCCCGTCGTTATGCCTTTGGTTTGAATTTTACTTTTTAATGGTTAAATAACTGATTATGAAAAGATATATTAGCTTCATTTGGATTCTGATTTTCTTAGGTTGTGATGCCCGTCTAGATGAAATGCGACCTCACAATATGTCGGATGCCTCTACCTATCTGAAAAAATTTGAGAATGTAGTAAATGCAACATCCGGTTTGTATGCCTTATTTTATGGGAAAGTCGGAGGCTTTAATTTCGACTATATTTATGAAGTCGTTTATCATACCCTAGGAGAATTTAGAGGAAACAATGTCGTCTTCGCAGAACCGTTTGAAGGTACTTCGGATATTTCCTTGGGAGCTCCGGATGCACATTTTTATTTATACAGCGATCAAAAAGAACAGTCTTTTGCCTGGCCAATGTGGATTAAAATGAACCAGATTGTTATAGGAGCATCTAAAAATATCGAAGCCATAAAATTGTTAGAAACCGAACCGACCGAACAGTCCCGCCTAGATGAACTGAAACAATTAAAAGGTGAAAATTACTTTATTCGTGGTCTGCTCTTTTTCCATGCGGTCAATGCTTTCGGACTACCATATTGGAACGAGCCTGAAAAAAATCCGGGCATACCTTTGGACACGACTGGAAGCGGCCGATTGTTACCCAGAAGTAGTGTAAAAGATTGTTATGAACGTATTATTCAAGATTTCAAAGAAGCTGCATCATACTTACCAGATGAAAAAATAGATCGATCATTTGCAAACCGAGCTGCCGCTTATGGAATGCTTTCCCGGGTATACCTTTACATGGGAGGCCTGCCCAACACTCCGAATGAAGAGTATAACAAGCTGGCTATTACTTACGCAGATAAAGTATTTGAAATTCAGAATGACGTAATAGACATTCTCAAGGGAGAGGAATATAAGGATTTATACTTGAAAGATCCGAAAACTAACCCGGAAGTACTTTTTGCATTCAATCCTGCAAACTTTCCCTCAGATAGTCCCAGCTATCTTCATTCCTATTATTCATGGTCAGGATTTACCGACTCTAAAGAGGAATTTCCCTGTCCGGCAGTTATCTCCAAAGATTACGAGAAAATTATGGATAAAGAGAAAGATCTCCGATGGAAATACTTTACCACCCCTTCTATCCGACATCAAGGAAGATATACCACAACAAAATATGATGGAGGGGAATTTGAATTATTTCCTGGATTCGTGGACTTTGAATGTCCGACAATTTTCATTCGTACAGGAGAAGTCATTTTGAACCGAGCCGAGGCTTATGCTAAATTAGGAGAAGATGGAAAAGCCTTGATAGACCTCAACCAGATTCGAGAACGCTCGGGCTTAACCACATTAAGTGGAATTGGAGGGCAACAACTGAAAGATTCCATTTTTATGGAAAGACGTCGAGAATTAGCATTTGAAGCGCAAGTATTCTATGACTACACGCGTAATGGAATAAAGCTGTCACGGGAGGAGGTAACAACTGTTTATCCGGATTATATCGGTCATCAGTACAATGAAATTGATCCTCTCTCTTCCCGTCGGATTGTTTTCCTTATTCCGTCAGAAGAACTGAAATTGAACCCCGAATTAGAACAGAATACGTATTGATATGAGCAAGTGGTATATTTATGTCATATTACTCACAATGGTTACAGCGTGCTATCAAGCACCTGTAACCGATGTACGTATGCACGTGAAAGGATTGATGGAAAATGATTCTGCAGTTTCTGTTATAACCCGGGATTCTGTTTATACAGCCTATCTTGATAAAACTTGTGGTGCCGCTTTAACATTGGATCCTAAACAAAAGGCTGATTATGCCATTTTCCGTTATCACGGGGTTTCTGTTCCTATTTACATCGAACCGAACAAGAATCTTGAGATTTTTCTAAAAATTGAAAACTGGGAAATGGAGGTCAAATTCGCAGGAAGCGGAGCTCCCAAGAATGAATACCTGAATAATAAAACTTTACGTGAATTTTATCCCGATTATAAAACGGATGAGGCTGGGATCATACAAAGTTTGAAAACATGGGAAACAAAATTATCGGAGATGTTAGATAGTATGCATTTCGACTCTGCCTTCACAGCTATAGAGAAGAAAAGAATTCATTACCTGATATATGCTTATCTACCTCGTTATCCTTCTTATCAGAAATATCAACTTCAAAAACAGGAATATGAAGCCTCGGATGCATTTTACACCTATATATCCCAACAGATTCCGGAAGAAGAAGAGTTGATAGATATGCCCGAATACCAAACTGCTCTTCAAAATTTAGTGCAAGCCTTCGGCTTAAAGGGCTTACGAGAACAGAATGAATGGAGATTCTTGAAAAAACAAATGGAATATATAGACAAACAGGTCAAAAATCAAATAATCAAGGACTTCTTGATGGATAAAATAACAACTCGTTATGTGGAAAAAAATGGAACTGACCATTTGGAAGAGATTGTTCATTTTTATCACGATAATGTTAAAGCATCGGGAAAAAAGCTGAAATTCGACGATTTATGCCAGAAATGGCTAAAATTGGTAAAAGGACAACCCTCTCCGACATTTAACTGTTTGGATATTGAAGGAAAAGAGGTCAACTTAACCGATCTAGCTGGGAAGTACGTTTATATCGACATTTGGGCAACTTGGTGTCGTCCATGCCGTGCCGAACAACCCTATCTGGAACAACTTATACAAAGATATGAAGGAAAAGATATTGCCTTCGTCAGTATCTCGACAGACCGAGACAAAAAAGCTTGGGAAAAACTCGTGAAAACAGAACAACTGCAAGGAATACAATTATATGGAGGAAGGGGAAATTCTTTTATAGAATCTTTTGTCGTACGCAGTATCCCTCGCTTTATATTATTGGATCGGGAGGGGAAAATTATTGAAGCAGATATGAGTCGTCCTACGGATCCTCGAACAACGGAGTTACTGGATTCCCTTATTTCCTTATAATTTATAATCCGAACTCTGATATTAGAAAACTTTGGCGACACTCTTGAGGTATCGCCAAAGTTCCTTTTAAATAGATAATAATTCAAATATATTTCACATATTAATTCATGTTGTCGGCTGAATCTCATCCCATTCTGCCCAATCACTTGCCCCAATCAACCAATTAAAAGCATAATGCCGTTCCATCACAACACCACCATCCAAGGACGCCGGAGCCTCCTCGCCTTTTACACGGGCATCCACGCAAGCCCAATCATAACGCAACGTCAGATCAGCCTCATCCAAAATCTCCTGCCGATCCCGAATTTCACCCAACCCCAACACCGTCCCGTTCTCCTTGTGATCAAAAAATAAACGTGCGATATACGGAACGTCACAGATCGCCGAAGGATAAGGTAACTCGACAATTCCCAACGCCCACAATAACACGGCACAGCACTCGTAACGCCACAAAAACTGGATACAATCGTATTGTTCAGGAGAAGGATTTTCCAGATAAGCCCTTTCTAACGGAGTAAATTCATCCATGATATGATACCCCTCGTCAACCCGGGCCACAAACCCTAAAGCCTCTTCCCGATCCGGGTTTTCCGATAACATCACCTCTGAATACAAGGCCACGGCAAACAAGGCTTCTGCACGACGAGCTATTTCTTCCGGCTTTCTTATCATCGCCTCACAATCCAATACCTCGCAAGGTAAATGTTCCATATAAGGCACTCCCGCCTCTTTCAATCGTACGAAAGAACGTTCCCGACGGGCTTGATCCACGTCTCCTGCCTCCGGACGTCCCACCTCTAACAAGTCAGAATTCGCCACCGGCCGGAAAGTCTCGTATTCACTCTCGCCCTTGACAGAAAAAAGCAACTTTCCTTTGCTATCAAAAAGACTCATACTCGGATAAAGCAAAAAGCCATTCACATCTCCCGCCACGTCATAAAACGTGTTAATGATGTAACTCGTCCGGTCTTGGTTATCATCCAGTTCGAACTCGATCCCCACGATACAATTAAAACACTGTATCTGACGAATCACCTCCTCTTTAATGGCAGTCAAGGGAGAGTCTACCCGTGCAAAATAATTTGCCATACCTTCCGTGTGTTCAGCTACTTGATCTGCCTGACTTCCCGACTCCATCATAGAGCAACGGATCATCGTATCATCCTGCAACAAGATCATCCAGCGATCATCTTCGGGAGTAAACATCTTCGTCACGTCCTGAAAACGCACACGCATAGATTCGGCAACACGACTGAAATCCCCGATTACCGTGTAAAGAGTTAAATTTGCTTTTTCCATATATTCCTTTTTAATTTAGAGCAAAGATAAGATAATGAACTCTTTCTTTCACGATTACTCCGGTAAAATCTCTATCCAATAACCATCCGGATCATTGATAAAATAAAGTCCCATATCCGTGTTCTCGTAGCACACACAATCCATCTGTTTGTGATAGGCCCGGACGGCATCATAGTCCCCAGGGACACGCATACAGAGATGAAACTCCCCTTCCCCTAGATCATAGGGTTCCTTGCGATCCCTCAACCAAGTTAATTCCAATAGAAAACCCGTCTTCTCTTCTCCCATATACACTAAAATAAAAGAACCATCCGGAGCTTCCATCCGACGTACTTCCTTTAATCCCAACGCTTTCTCGTAAAAGCGAATACTCCTATCCAGATCAAGTACATTAAAATTGAAATGATCAAATCTACCCTTTACTTCCATATATTAATTTTTAATTTATAATTTTAGATTGAAGAAATTTACCCATTCTAAATTTTAACCTCTTCTCCCCTGTAAGTCAATTCCACGAAACGCACGCCCCGGCTTTCCGCATATTCTCGAAAAGCATGGGTATGGGCATACTTCTCATCGAAATGCATCGGGACAAACATCCTCACACGAAAACGATCCACGAATTGCTTGGCTCCCAACATATATTCCCGTCCTAACCGGGGATCAACGGGAAACATCACAAGATCCATCCGGTCTGTTCTCCGGACAAGAATCTCCAATTCAGCCAAGTAAGCGTTTTCCGCCTCACGAACTTCCTCTTCTGTCGATTCTTCCTTCCAATGCCAGTTATTCAAATCCCCGGCATGAAAAATCAATTTCCCATCCAGCCCTAAAAGAAAAGAAATACCTAAATCCGTTGATCCAAAGGCCTCTACCTCCAACACCCCATCCGACCAGATCTCGCCTTTTGATAAATAACAAGCATCATTCAATCGAGCCAACCCATTTTCAAGAATATCTTTTGAAAAAACATATTGAATGTCCGGATGCATCTTCTTCCACTTCAACACCTCCGGGTTAAAGTGATCAGCATGAGAATGAGAGGACAACACGTACAATTTTCCGGGTCGTTTGATCAACTCATCGTGTACAACTCCCGTCAACGGTTGCGATGCCGAGTCTTTATAATAATCAATGATTACCGTAAAACTCTCTCCCACTAAGGCAAAACAACTATGGTATATATAAATTAATTTCATCCTATTTTCTATCTTTCTATTATATACGAAACACTCCTGTCACAAGTTATTTCTTCTTAAAAATCAAGTGTTCCATGATTAACACGGTAATCACCCCCATCACGAAACCATTCCCCACAATCGGCTTGAACAAAGAAGGTATCAAATTCAACACCTCCTCCGGGGCAAACGATAACAACAGGGCAACCATCAACGGTAACCCCACAACGACCCCGCTATCGAAATCTGCGATCGCCTTCTCCCTCACCAACATCTGTAACCCGGCGGCCAATTGCGTCGCCATCAAGTAGAGCAAAATCGCACCCATCACCACGCCCGGAATCGTCACCAGCATCCCCACAACAGAAGGGAAAAAAGCACACAAAATCAACCCGGCCCCGGCAGGTAACAAGGTATAACGAGAAGCGCACCCCGTGGCAGAAATCACCCCCGGACTCATGGAATAATCCACCGGACCTATCACGCCGAACAAACCGGACAGGACGTTCGTCACTCCCACGATCCCGACACCCCGAGTTGTACGCTGATCCATTCGATCAGCCTGTAACATATGTCCTACGGCTTGTATCGAACCAAGCTCGTTCACAATCAAAGCTATATAACAAAATAAAAAGGCCAGAATCGTCCCCGCCTCGAAGTCCAATGGGAAATTAAAAACAGTTGCTTGTTCCGGTATTATCCCGGCTTCCGTTGAAGGCAACATCGGAAAACCAAACACCCCGTAATACACCAACACGCCCCCCACAATTCCCCATAACACCGTGGTTGACTTCCATATTCCCCGCAACAATTTATTCCCGATTACCAAAGCCAGCACCATCACCAGCGTGAAAAACAGATTAAACAAGGCATGTACCGCATCTCCCAACACCAGTTTTAAGATCACCGGCGTCAGCGTGAAAGCGATCAAAATCAAGATCACCGTCACAATACGGGGTGTAAACACGAATTGCAACTTTCCCAATAACCCGCTATATGCCAGCACGGTCAACACGAGACCGCCCACCATAATCCCCGTGTAAACAGCCGGAATCCCCGACGACACGGTGGATAGAATCCCAATCAACAACACCGATGCCGGTCCGATAATCAGCGGCAACCGATGTCCCCACAACACTTGTACAATCATCGCTATCCCCATGATCCCGAACAATTTTTGCAAATAAAATGTCTGTTCTGCCACATCCGTGTAATGAAGTTGCGACACGATAATTCCCATGATCACCACACAAGGAAGGGAGACAATCCACCACTGCAACCCGTACATCAACATGGGTAAAATCCCCGGCTTATCATTCAACTCGTATTTCATATTCTTCGAATTTTAGTATGTAAAAATAGCACTTTATAGATTCCTATTCAAAAAAAAACGAGAACATTTAAAGCCTGTTTAAATTTTGTTGAACAAACTTTTATCGTTGCTTGATTACCTCTAGGTCATGCCAATGTTCCTTCGGTGTTCCTATATGTCTCCGTCTTGATTCATGCCGCGTTTAAATGTATTTCCTCCGGCGATCACTCGCAAGAGACACGGAGAAAGCACGGAGAAAGCACGGAGAAGACCTAGCCAAACAATAGAGTAACAGCGTATTAGATGAGTAGTGAAGCACTTATTGGCAGATAACTATCTTATATCAAGATAGTTGATCTAAAAAAAGATATATAGACTCAAAAATTCCTCTTCCTGCAAGGTTGTTAGATAAATCTTATTCATGGTCATTTAATGACGTGGTAATCTTAAACCTTGGAATAACCTGTCTCTTGAACAACTGGCCCCAATATTTTTATCTTATCAACGCAAAATTTAAACAGGTTTTTAAAATATTATTATTTCTCATTCGTCTACAATAATAGAAAGGCTAGTCAATAAATATAAATTTAAAACAAACAAAGCCATGAAACGCTATCAAGAAACACTGCTCAAAGACTTCGAAATATTACTTCCTTACATTCTTCTTTTGGGAGTTCTAGTATTACTTGCAATATCCGTATATTTGTTGCAAGATTTCACGAAGATATATCAAATTTACACGACATGCTAAAATAAACGTCATGAGAAATTTTAGACAAAACAGAGGAGTATTCTCCCTATTCATGCTTATCGGTCTGGCTGCCATTGTTGCCGCCATCATGCTTTTATGGAATTACTTGATTCCCTCCATCATCGGTTGGACAACTATCAATTACTGGCAAGCTCTTGGACTTTTCGTCCTCACCCGCTTATTATTCGGTGGTTTCCATGGTCACGGATTCATGAGACCTCCCGGAAAACCCGAACATTTACACCATTTATGGGGGAAAGTCAAAAATATGTCTCCGGAAGAACGACGGAACTATATCCGTCAACGATTTGAAGAACGCCAACAAGTATTCAACGATGACATTTTCGGAGAAGAAAAGCCAAAAGAATAACCCTCGACAATGGATAAGCAACAAGACCAGCCTCCCCGTAAGATAAACATATCAGAGGTTTTCAAGAAATATCAGGGGCAACTAAAAAGTTTCATTGCCAAACGGGTTACCGCCAAAGAAGACCGGGAAGACATCCTACAAGATGTCTTTTACCAGTTACTTAAAACGGACCCGGTGGCTCCTCCCGTGCAACAAATTTCGGCTTGGCTCTACACAGTTACCCGCAATCTTATCATTGACCGGAAAAGAAAACACCGGGAAAAAGAAATACCGCAAGCCCGAACAGAAGAGGGAGAAACGTTTATCCTGAAAGAAGTATCCGAATGTCTCTTTGATGCGGACAATTCTCCGGAAAAAGAATACATGCGCTCATTGGTCTGGGAAGAACTTGACAAGGCCTTGGCAGAACTTCCCGACGAGCAACGAATTGTATTCGAGTTGAATGAATTACAGAACTTTTCATTCAAAGAAATATCAGAAAGTTCCGGTATTCCAGTCAACACCCTTATTTCCCGGAAACGATATGCCGTTCTATATCTCCGGGAAAGACTTTACAATATATACGAAGAACTACTTGGCGAATAAGTACTTCTGCATCCGAAACCGTCAAGCGATCACCACTCACCATCAAAAGCCCTATTCCCTTAACATTTTCAAGACATGAGGCGCAAGTATTTCTACAAAAAATCCGTATGTTTGCGAGTAAAGTTTTAACCATTTAAACAACACGACACATGGACGATCAGCAAAAAGATCAGGAAGTATTTCGCCAAAATCTGAACGAGAAAGGAAATTTCCAAACTCTATTCCAAATATACCTGCTATTTACCCACAAAGGTTCACGCCCTGACGGGAAGGATATTCAGAAAACATTATTATCCAAATTCGAAAAGGTAGATATAGTAGCCAACGTGAAGGATTCTCTCTCAACTTTTGCTATCTGGAAATACATCGTGGAATACAAGGATAATCAACGACTGCCCGCACAAGTATTGATGTCCGACTTCGAAAACTTCGATGGAAACAATATCGACTTGATGCAACGCAGTCAGTTATGGGATTGCCCGGAAAAAGACGAGATTCTCGCCAATTGCAAATATAAAATCATGCTTTCCGACTTCATGGCTTCCGGTCTCCCTTATAAAGAACGTTGTGCCATGTTAACGGAATGGCTGAAAACTACCCTCGAACTATTTCCGGACTGTGTTGCCGTGTGGACTCCCTCAAGCGGCAAACTGCTAACCCGTGAACAGGTTTTAAACAACCCGTGGGCCGCTCCCGCACGATTCCTTCATTTCGGGATGAACATTCGTTTTTTCAACATACAAAACACGAACGACATGATGGTGGACACGCTCGGACTATACGCTATCGGTTTACCTGACATCCAGTACCATTTCCACGATCTGGATCCCAATGCCGTGGTTAACCATGCCTACAACGCCGCAGCATACATTTTCGACACAGACGCTTCCATCAAGGACGGGGAAACCATCGACGGGATCTCGGAACAAGGCATTGACCGCAGCATACAATGGAAATGCCAATACGAACGATCCCTCATCCAACCCGACCGGGAAGTCATGGACATCTGTCCCGGAGAATATGCGGCAGGTGAAAGGGAATAATCCGAACATCTATCAAAAATACTCGTAAAAGAGAACAACAATCAAAAACAAAAAACACATGAAAGTAATAGCAATCAACGGAAGTCCCCATCCACAGGGGAACACCTTCCATGCTTAAAAAAACATTGGTGAGGAATTAAAAAAAGAAAACATAGAGTTTGAAATACTCCAAGTCGGGAGCCAGAATATTCACGGGTGCATGGGATGCAATATGTGTTTCCGGAACAAAAACGAGAAATGCGTAATCACAAACGACTCATTCAACGAACTACTACAAAAGATCAAAGACGTTGACGGCATTATCCTAGGTTCACCCGTTCATTTTTCCGGTATTGCCGGAACCATGAAATGCTTTCTCGACCGGGCATTCTACGTTTCCGGGGCTAATGGCAACTGGTTCCGTCACAAGGTCGGTACAGCAATTGTTGCTGTTCGTCGTTCAGGAGGTTCCCATACACTCGACGGGCTGTATCATTATCTCACGTATTCTGAAATGCTTATTCCCTCATCTAATTACTGGAACATCATCCACGGGTTGAAAGCCGGAGAGGCCATTCAAGATGCAGAAGGAAACCAAATCATGCGAATACTTGGGAAAAACATGGCATGGCTACTGAAAATGAGAGAGCAAACAAAAGATACACTTGCAGCCCCGGAAACTGAAACCAAAATAATGACAAACTTTATCCGGTAAATGTAAACACACCAATCTCTTTCGCAGAGAAATTATACTTTATCATGAAAGAAAATAAATACGACGACGAGAAATTCTTCCATCAATATAGTCAAATGTCCCGTTCCGTAGATGGCCTTAAAGGAGCCGGGGAATGGCACGTATTACAAAAAATGCTCCCGGACTTCCAAGGAAAACGAGTACTGGATTTAGGCTGTGGTTTCGGGTGGCATTGTCAATATGCTATTGAACATGGCGCAGTCCACGCCTTGGGAATTGATCTTTCACACAAAATGTTGGAAGAGGCCACCAAACGAAACAACTCTCCTCGCATCGAATACAAATGTATGGCGATCGAAGACTTTGATTACACACCAGAGAGTTATGACATTGTCATCAGCTCTCTTACCTTTCATTATTTGGAATCATTTCCGGATATTTGCAAGAAGGTACACCGATGCCTCACTCCCGGGGGAGCCTTTGTTTTCTCTGTCGAGCATCCCGTGTTTACAGCTTACGGTAGTCAAGACTGGTTCTATGACAAACAAAGAAACATACTCCACTGGCCGGTGGACCGCTATTTCTCGGAAGGAAAACGAGAGGCCATTTTCTTGGGCGAAAAGGTGACCAAATTCCACAAAACACTAACTACCTATGTAAATGGGCTTATCCAAAACGGTTTCGAAATCACCGGACTCGTGGAATCGGAACCGGATAAAACTCTTCTGGATTCCATTCCGGGTATGCGTGACGAGCTACGACGTCCCATGATGTTAATCATCTCTGCGGTCAAGAAATAAAACATAACAACAAAGCTATTCCCTTTTCCGGGAATAGCCTCAACACAAAACCCCTAATTCTAATACAGATACAACTTACGAAGTTTCTCCACGTCCACCCCCAACTGCTGCACTAAAAACTTATCCATTCCGCCATAATTCTCGTCTATCGTGGTTAATGCCATTTCGATATACTCTTTCTGCACGGAACTAATATAATACATACATTCTGCCATCTTATTATCCCCGTAAAGAGCTTTCATCGCCTCCATGGTCACACCTGTCAACTCGTTTGTCAGCATATAGTCTTCAATTATCGTTTCCCGCTCAACACCCAAAGCTGCCAAAAACAAGGCTGCCGCAAATCCGGCCCGATCCTTTCCAGCCGTGCAATGGAACATCAACGGGGTCTTGTCCGTCTCCATCAACGTTTCGAAAAAAGATTTATATTCTGCCTGAAAGCTGATAACAAACTCCCGATTCCCGTCTACCAGATATTGTTTAGCCCCCTCCACATCCCCTCTTCTGATAACATCCGAAACATCAATGGAAGACAAATTTCCGGGTTCGATCGGATAATTAATACAATTCACTGTTGTCGTGGGAACCTTATCCGGTTCTGCCTCTTGTTCGCTACTTGAACGGAAATCGATCACAGTCTTTAAGGGAATCGTTGCCAAATACGCTAAATCATCTTCCGAGAGACTGTTACATTTTCCTGAACGGAACACCAATCCCCACTTCACCCGGCGTCCATCCTTCGTTTTATAACCTCCCAGATCCCGGAAATTAGACTGTCCCACCATCGGCAATTGTCTTAATCCCAAGGCCGTTCTAGCTCCACCGGCCCATTCCAAGCAATAGAGCTGATATTTTCCCGTGTTCAATTCCGTCGTTCCCTTCGTATTTCCTTGTAACAAAGGTTCATCAAAAAGAATAGAATTACTATTTTCCCCGCCATACACTTTCCACTCCCCCTCTTTCAATATCTCTATACTGGTCTTTTTAGACTCTTTATCGGCTTTTATTGTCGCATAAGAACTTATATCCGTCCCCGAATACAAACTCGTATCGATTGAATCATCATCCGAACAGGCTACCACTCCAATCAACATGGCAGAAACAAAACACCACTTACTCATTCTTAATAAATACTCTTTCATAATCTTTTTTTCTTTTCATTTGACGCCACAAAGAAAAGCTTGTAATATTACCGAACGATTACATTCTTGTGAAGGAACAATTACTTTGGCTCTTTTCGTATCTTTGCACAGAATACAAATACGGAACAATGAATTATATAGAAACAGAACGGCTAATTTTACGACAATTTACAGAAAAAGATGCAGATGCCTTATTTCTCGTTTTAAGTGACAAAGAAGTAAATACATTTTTACCCATGTTCCCTTTAAAAAACATAGAAGAAACAAAGGCGTACATTCAAAACAAATACATCTCGAACCACATTCAAAACAGAGGTTTCCACTATGCTATCTGTTTGAAAGAAAATAATCTACCGATCGGTTATATTCACGTATCCAGTGATGATAGTCATGATTTAGGCTACGGGCTTAGAAAAGAGTTCTGGCATAAAGGAATTTGTACAGAAGCTTGCCAGACTATCATAAATGTGGTAAAACAATCAGGTATTCCTTACATCACGGCAACACATGATGTTAAAAATCCAAGAAGTGGAAAAGTGATGCAAAATATTGGTATGCACTACCAATACTCTTACGAGGAATTATGGCAGCCCAAAAACATCCTAGTCACGTTCAGAATGTACCAATTAAATTTCGATGGACAAGAGGATAGAGTTTATAAAAAATACTGGGATAAATATCCGGTCCATTTTATCGAGGTGATTGAAGATAAAAAGTTAAACTATTCTATATGATCATCAGTGCAAGCAGAAGAACAGACATCCCCTCATTCTACTCGACATGGTTTCTGAACCGTATCCGGGAAAAATACATTCTTGTCCCAAACCCTTTCAACCCGAAACAAATCAGCCGGGTCAAACTAACACCGGATGTGGTGGACTGTATTGTATTCTGGACCAAAAATCCGGCTCCTATGCTCGATAAACTTAACCATCTAAAAGATTTCAAATATTACTTTCAATTCACACTTAACGCCTACGGGAAAGAAATTGAAACCAATCTACCCTCTTTCGGACAAAGAATAGACACCTTCAAACGCCTCTCAGACCTCATTGGTAAAGAGAGGGTTATCTGGCGTTATGATCCGATCTTGACAAACAAAACCTATAACACGGATTTTCACAAAACTACTTTCTTCAAAATTGCCACTCAGCTCAAAGATCACACCGAAAAATGTATGATTAGCTTTATTGACTATTACAAACATATCCGTCCGTCCCTCTCTTCCCAGAATATACACCCGCTTACACTGGAAGAGATCCGGGAAATGGCATATTCTTTCCGGCAGTCCATCTCCTCGACCCCAATTCAACTAAACACCTGTACCCGGAAAGTAGACCTTTCCGCCATGGGAATTCCTGCCGGAATGTGTATTGACCGGGAATTAATAGAAAGACTCACAGGCTATCCGATTTCCACACAGAAAGATAAAAACCAACGAGACGTTTGTCGCTGTATTGAAAGTATAGACATCGGCACCTATGACACCTGTTTCAATGGCTGCCTCTATTGTTACGCTAACACGGCCGAACACAAACCGCTCCGTAACCTACAAAAGCATGATCCCGCCTCCCCGAAACTCATTGGACAGGTAAACGATGACGACATCATAAAAGATCGAGCCATGTATAGCCTCAGACGTGATCCCACGTTATTCTGACAGAATTAAAGCCACCCTTTCAACTCATCAGGCAACATTGGCATTGCCCCCGTCTGACTACAAACAAAAGCGGAAACCTCCACGGCAAAACGATGAGCCTCAACCATTGATCTCCCTTTCAAAACCGCAGCACAAAATGCTGCCGTGAAAGAATCCCCTGCTCCCACCGTGTCTGCCACCTTCACATGAGGGGTATCCAGAAATGACCGTATATCACCCGCAAACACGTAACTTCCCTGCACCCCACACGTAAGTATCAACACCTCCAGATCAAACCGATCCATCATCTCCCTACACCTCTTTTCTACCGATTCTTCCGACAATTCTAATAAATCGGATAAAATAACCAATTCTTCATCATTCAACTTCAATATATTACACCGGGCCAAAGAATCTTTCAAAACCTCTACCGTGTAAAAATGCTGACGAAGATTTATATCAAAAACTTTATATGACTCCCCGGACATGGCCTCCAAGAATCGGTTCAACGTTGTACGAGTTACCACATTCCGTTGAGCCAGAGACCCAAAACAAACACAACGAACCTGACAAGCCAATCGATCAAGTTCCGGGGTGTACGGTACGTTATCCCACGCCACGCCCTGTTTTATTTCGTAACAAGGAATCCCCTCTCCATCCAGCGTAACTTCAACGATACCCGTCGGGAAAGGCACCCGCTCCACCCAATAGCGTAGCCCCTTCCCGTTAAAATTTTCCAGAATCTCATCTCCCAACACATCTTCCCCCACAGCACTCACCACCCGGCTATCAAAACCGAATTGCGACATATGATAAGCAAAATTAGCAGGAGCCCCGCCAATCCTTTTTCCTTCCGGAAACACATCCCAAAGAACCTCTCCGATTCCCACGATAATATCATTCATCATCACGTGTATTTAGTCATAAAATGCATATACAAAAGAAGGCAATTGATATGAAAAAACAAACAGAACTACGGATAAGTTTTAACAAACTCATTACAACAAAGCGGGAGAGGTAAAAGCTCTCCCGTTTTGTTGTAATAAACCTTTCACACAAATCAGTGCATCATTCTAACTTTTCGAGCCTCAGTCTCCAAATCGGTAGCTTCCTTCTCTTTTCCCAAAGCCCGTAATAACCGGGCTTTCAATCTCATGTACTCAGACTTGTAATACCCTACCGGATACTCATCCATCAACGTTTCCATCCACCCGATCGCCTCTTGTTTCAAAGAAACATCATCACATTTTTCCAACCGGATAATATAACTTTGGATATAACTCAATTTATTATCTCCATAAAAGAAACCGTAACTCAGAGCCTTGTGCATCTCATCCAGCATTCCCCGGTAATCACCGTCTGCCACCTCACGAGCCGCATAAAGTGTCGCCAGATACCTTGGTACTTCCGGTAAATTCAGTGTCAACAAATAAGCTACATATTCATCGTACACTTTCTGGTTAAAAACTCCATGCTTCCCGGCCTCCCACCATGTAAATCCCCCGGCCTTACTTCTAAAAGTGTAATCAATAAATAGATCCACGGTATCTTTCGCAATAATCCGGTAAAAACGCTCACGATTCTTCACTAACTTTTTCAACAAAGGGGACAACGGGTCCGACAAATTATAAATTATGATATTCCAGCAATCACGAGAATAAAACTGATCCTCGTCCAGCGTGTTTATATATTCGGTTGCTACCTCTTCCTGCAATTTAGGTCGATACGACTCGCTTAATTGAGCAATATACGTCCTCACGAACTCCGGGTTTCGCTCTCCCGCATCATAACGTTTCTTCAAAGCCCGAAAACTCATTCCTCCATCCATCGCAATACCTCCTTCCTCTATCAACTTTTGCACGGACTGAAATCCCACGACACAATGAACCAGTTCTCCTGTTTTATCAATATACAAAAGTGTCGGAAAAGCTTTCACCTCGTATCGTTTGGCCAATTCGGGCCCTTCCCCGTTCTCCATGTCCACCTTCACATTTATAAAATGTTGATTATAGAAATCCGCCACAGAATCATTCGTAAACACGGTATTCGACAACATTTTACATGGTCCACACCATGATGTGTAACAATCCACGAAAATCATCTTATTTTCCGATTTCGCAATCTCCAATATTTTTTTCCACTCGTCCTTACGAAATTCAATAGAACGATTTTGAGCCGAGGCCTCCCCGATCAGAAAAGCCCCCAGCATAAAAAACAATAACACTCTCATTAAGATACAGCCTTATACTTATAAACAAAATCCTTTATCTTCCCGAAACCACGATACGATTTAAACGGTTCCGGCTCCTTTTCCGTCGGCTCTGCCAGACGTCCCGTGTAATCCACCTTTATCTGATAGAAATGTCCCTCGTCACCACTATTCCCGGCAAACACGACTTCTGCCTCATCCTTATCTCGGTAATATATCTTCACGAATCGCATATTAGCATCCGGATCGGTATAAAATGGCTCAGGTTCTGTCTTGTGTGTAGAGGCATTATATATCCAGATCACGTTATCCACGGCATAATAAAACTTATCCGCCGTTTTCAACGCACAGAAAGCAGTCGCTTTTGAAAAGGTCTCACGCAGAACGGCATCCAGTTTCACCGGAGCCTCGTAAGGCACAAGCGTCACGTTATAATACACCCCAGCACCATCTTTAAACGTGTAAAGATACATATCCGTCCCGTCATCAAACAGGAACCAGCAACGATCTTCTTTACCGCTAATATCCTGTATGAACCGTTTATTTATCTTCAACGGGTCAAAAGGCACCGTGGCATCAGCCGTCAATTCTCCCAGATAATTCTGCCCATAAGCAAACTTCCATTCCAAGAAACGCCCGTTCTTATCATCATAAAAAGCATACCTTCCCAAACCACTGGAATTGTGCATAGTACCGACCCCAGTAATATTGTAATCTAAATCATCCAAACGACAACGAACAGAGGCTTTCAACGGGACCTGCACGTTATTCATGTAATGAATTCCCCCGTCGCAAACCATAAACTGATCTCTGGCCGAATAATCGGTCACCAAATGAGATACTCGCAGGTGTTCCGGTGCATCGAAGAACCATCCATCGGCCTCCCCCTGGTAAGCCAGATCAATAGGACTTATCGTCTTTCCGCCTTCCGTCTGTGTCAAGTACAACAGTTCGTCACGTGTCTGGGCACTATTCACATAAAACAATTTCTCCGCATTCGGAATATACTCGTTATTAATGAGGGAATACTGATTCAAGCGCACAATACCTCCGGGATGCGTAACCGCATCAATATCATACTGCCCATTCGCTTGTTGCGACAATAGTAAATATACCTTTGACAATCCGTTATCAACCGTCAGTTTACAATAGGCGTAGGTCTCCACCTTCGAGGCCTTATGAATCGCACAAAAGCGTAAATCATACGAACCGACTTCTTCCCTAAAATCATCGATATTCAACACCTTCGTTTCCGCTATTCGCTTAAACTCCGGCACCGAACTACTTGTTTTCAAAGCTACTTCCCAAGCCCAGGCATACTGATCCTCAGTCGTTCTTTTCAAAGTTACTTTCGGAGTCATCTCCAAAGCCTCCCCGTACATAACAGTTTCTTCGTTCTCAATTTCCAACACCACTTCTCCCAAGTCCGAATAATCATAGTTTCCCTTATCATCGTAACAGCTCCACACAAATAGAGAACACAACACTATACTATATAATTTCATCCATTTTTTCATAATATGCTCATTTTACCGGTCAAAATCCACGTGTACATTATTTTCATCCAACATCTGTTTGTTATTCTCCTTCTCCCACTTCGCCAACTCACTCTTCATCTTGTCTTTATAAAACAGCATTTGTCCCTTGGGTATCGCATTATCCCCACTATCCGGGAAATCCCATATTCCCAAAACATCAATAATATAACGATATTTCACCTTACTATACGTTCCGAAATAAGGCTGACACTCATAAATCCAACGTGCCGGTTTAGTCAGAATATCATTTATCTTTATCTTGTAATCCACCCACGTCGTATCGACATCCACGCCTAACCCTTCTGTTGGTAGAATTTGCAAAAATATGGCACGTTCCTCCTGTTTCAACCCTTCCGTGCGATTTACCCGGACCTTTAAAACAGTTTCTACCGCCCCGGCTGTAAACACCACTTTTTCCATCACGTAGTCAACATCCTTTACCGCAGTGGTCTTTTCGTCCACCACGACAAGATTCACCTCCCGGTCATAATCCACGCCCTTACCGGTAACAACAAGGGGGATCTCGATAACATCCATTTCCAAATCATTATCCCGGACAGCAAAAGAGTACGTGACACTATCCGCAGTTCCCGATCCGGCAACTCGCTTGAAATACACCTGTGCTCCCCCCGTGTAGTCAAAATCATCTTGTTCTGAACACCCGATAACAGCAACGAGCATCAACAATCCCAGTATAAATATATTTGTTGTTTTCATCATAACCTCCTTCTTAATTATCTCCATTCGCTACTCCCCCAAACTCTTTTTCCTGATCCGGTAAGGGAAGAATATAAACCTGTTCAAGCTTATCGGCAATATTTATAGTACAATAATCAATAGCTGACGCATTCAACCATTTATAACGATAAAATAATTGGCCTTCACTATAAAATTCCCTCCTGTACTCCGCCGTCAAATAAGCCTGAACCTCACTAAAACTGTTGAATTTTTTCTCTTCCAAATTTCTAGCCTTACGTACAAGATTCAGCCAACGAGCAGCCTCTCCCAAGTCCGTCGTACATTCCGCCGCAATGTAATATATTTCAGAAAGACGTAACATCGGTACCCGATACTTTGCATTATAATTATCCGTTGAAAGTTGCAAATACTTCTTCTGTTTTCCGTAATAATCCGCAATATCAAAAAGCTCACTATACCGGACGTCATTTCCCAATCCAGCAGTTTTGTCATACATCAAATCCAAATAATACTCCAACTGTTGCAAATCATATCCCATCGAACTGGATTTAAAGAAGTCATCCGCCCAGGTGGAAATTTTATCCACGAAAAGTCCGAATAGCAACTCTTGCGAAAACACCCGATCATTCCGAACTCCAGAGATATTTGTCGTTAAAGGTAACGAATCATTATCAACGAGTTTCAACGCATATTCCAACGCTTTTCCCTTATTGTCGCCATACATATAAACTCTTGCCAGTAGTCCCTGCACGGCATAAACATTCAGCCGGGTCTTCCGGTTCATCAAATAGATATTATCCGTCTCTTGAACACTATTCTTCACAGGATCATTCACCAGACAAGTCAACGCCTTCTCCAAATCCGCCACACAGGCATTAACAACCTCCACGGGACTACTGTACGGCGTGTTCTCCTTGGAAACCGTTTTCACGTACGGAATACATTTCCGATCCTTATCCATTTTGAATGAAGGCCCGAACATACGTAACAGATCAAAATGAAGATAAGCCCGCAAAGCCAAAGCCTCGCCTTTAATCAGATTATAATTATCATCAGAAAACATAGATTTACTCGCTTTCTCCAGTCGTGTCAAAACATTATTGGTATTCACGACCGCCTCGTACATCTTTTCCCAGAACTTATCAATAATCGTCTGACTAGCATTATGCGTATAATCATATTTGGATGCGTAATAAAAAGGATGGGCGGCACTCGTGATATAATAATTCTGCACCAAGGCATCCATAAAACCCATGGTCATATTCTTACCATACAAATTCTCCGAAGCCATAATAGAATAGACTCCGACCAAAGCATCGAAATAACCATCTTCGTCCTTAAATAAATCGTCTTCCTTGATTTCAACCTTAGGACTGACATCAAACCAATCCTCACAAGATGTCAATATCGACAAGCAACCGAACATCAACAGCGTGTATATTATTACTTTTTTCATCATTACTCGTATTTATGAATTAAAATGAAATGTTCAACGAAAAGGCAAACCTTCTGGCAAAGGGATAATTCAAACCCCGTTCCTGTTTCACGGATGAAAAACGGAACGCATCATTCAGATAACCGGTAATCTTAATACGGTCCGCCCCGATCGCATTCAAGATCTTCGGAGCCGTTATATCATACCCGATACTGATGGATTCACAACTCAAAACATTCTCATCCTGCACGAACCGACTGGATTGTTTCGTCATGTCCGTATTCTTTATATCCTTAAAGAAAGTTTCGTCCCCGGGTTCTCTCCACCTGTTTTCATACACTCTCCGATCCACGTTTTGATAAAGATTCGCATTCTCCACCCGATCTACCAGAGTTGAGTTATAAGTCTGCCCCCCGAACAAATATCTGAAGTTTGCACTGAAATAAAAATTCTTCCAAGTAACCGACGTTCCCAGCACACCTTCCAGATCCGGACGGGTATCCCCCACTTTAACCTGATCATTTGTATTCCAAGTATATGTCTTCACGCCCGCTTTCGTCAAAAACATCTCCCGTCCATTTGACGGATCTATTCCCAAAGAGCGAACCGCATAAATACTGGTTACGGAATTTCCTTCCTCATAAAGTAACAAAGGTGTAGTCGTGTTCTCTTCGTACGCTTTCTGTTTCACGTCATCATTTCTCTTCTGCATCGCATTACTGATCTTCGTGATCTTGTTGGAATTATGGGCTCCCGACAAATTCACACTCCAGAAAACATTCTTATTCACGTCCCGCAAAATCATGTAACGCATGGAAACTTCCGCACCTTTATTCTCAGTCTCTCCCACGTTCTCGGTATAAGACGAAAATCCTAACGAGGGAGCTATCGTCACATCGGCCAACAGATTCGTCGTGTTACGCTTGTACACGTCCACGCTCATACTCAAACGATCTTGAAATGCACTGAAATCCACCCCTAAATTGGTTACCTTCGTCTGTTGCCATTTCAAACCATCATTTCCCAATCCTTTCATCGTGGCGGGAATAATCCCAGCATACTGACGCTCGATGTCATACTGGTATTTCCGCATCGCCTGATAAGGAGAAAAGTTTTGAGAGGCCGTTACTCCATACGAGGCCCGCAACTTAAACTGCGTGATAGTTTGCACATTTTCCATGAACTTCTCCCGGTGAATATTCCATCCCAACCCGATTGACCATACCGGGGCATACCGTTGATTTGAACCGAAATTTGATGAACCATCATATTTCAACGACGCATCGAACAGGTATTTATTGTCGTAGGCATAGTTTGCCGTGACTAATATACCGGCCAAACGGCTGATATTATACGTTGATGTCGGACGGGAATCCTTGTAATATTGTTTCGCAAAACCGATGTCATTCATATTCTGGCTCGGAAAACCTTCGGCCTTAATCTCTCGTCCGTCAGCCGTCGTTTGGGAAATATTAAACCCGGCCACAGCGTAAATACTATGTTTCCCGATCGACTGACCGTATCTCAGATTTATATCTCCCAACACGCTAAAACTCTTGTCCGTTCCCCACTTGAACTCACCCCGCCGCATATATTCTTCCGGATCAGAAACCGGATCACCCATATCCACGAATTTTGAATGTTGAGCCGGAAGGAAATAATTCGATTCCCCGGTCTGACGGGTAATACTGAAACGTCCCATCAAAGTAAACAACTCCGAAATATTCCACTCGATAGAAAAATTATTCACAAAATTAAGATAATCCTCCTCATCCGTTATATTCAATTGCGCATCATACAATGGATTACGATTATACTCCTTAAAAGAGTAATGTACCTGCTGGTCGAAAGTCTTAACTAATTTTCCATTTTCGTCATACGGCCTCTGGTAAGGGTTCATCTGCGTGTACTGGTAAAACTCACCGTAAGGAGAATTTTTTGCCAAATTATAAGTCAATTGCAAATCGTTCTTAAAAATAAGATTACTCAAACGATAAGAAAGAAACATTCCTCCCTCATAACTTGTTCTTCCCGATTCTTTCATCACTCCCGGAGCAAAACGAGCCGTCAGGTTCATACTATAACGCAACGTTTTATCGCCTCCTTCAACACGGATATTATGGCGGTGTTCGAATCCTGTCCGCACAGGTTTTGACAACCAATACGTGTCGACACCTTCTTCCACGTTCTTCAACAAACGATAATAATAATCCTGCAACGTTTTGTAAGTCTCGCTATCCGTCGCCTCAAAATGTCCTGCCTCCAACTGTAATTGTAACTTTTCTCTGGCATTCAACAAATCATAATCAGACAAATCGGGAATAACAACAGCGTAATCCCCTGTGTATGTCACTTGCAACCGTCCCATCTCCGGAGCTTTCGTCTCAATAACAATAACACCATTTGCCGAACGGGAACCATACAAGGCTGCAGCCGACGCATCCTTCAAAATCGTTATTGACTCCACCCGGTTCGGGTCCATATCGATCACCCTTTGCAACGTTGTCTCGAAACCATCCAGAATAAACAACGGCTGATTCGGATTCCCTTTATAGTTCGCATCCAAGTCCGTGATCCCGTTTGCCCCGCGCAATTCAACTTCCGGCAGAACATTCGGGTTCGAACCGTTCAATTTACTCTCTACAAGCTTAAAAGAAGGGTCCAGTGTTCGCAAACTCTGCAACACGTTCTGGTTACCGATCTGTTTCAACTCCTTGCTCGTGATCGTCGTGGATGCCCCCGTCGCTAACTCTTTATTCCGGCGAAAGATACCCGTCACAACCACATCCTCCAAATTCTCCGTCTGTTCTTTTAAAACAACCACTAAATCTTTTTGGCCTTGCAGAACTTCCTTGTCTTTAATATCCCCGATCTTTACCATTTGGGTCTCCATCCCGACAAAACGAAAAACAAGAACAACATTTTTCATCTCCGCAGGTAAAGAAAGAGAATATTTTCCATCCATATCCGTGGCACACCCGATCGTCGTTCCTTCAATTAAAATTGTAACTCCCGGCAAGGGAATTCCTTCCCGGTCATTCACGATTCCCTTAATCACCTGTTGCTTCCCCTTTACGCTATCCCGAGCTACCATAACTTCATCCTTGATCACCACCACGTCATTCATAATCGAGAATGTCAACCCGGTACCTTTCAACACATTCTTCAAAGCATCTTCAAGAACATCATTTTTAATATTTACCACTTTTTTCTGCTCATTCCTTACTTTCTCCACGCTGTAGAAAAAGCGAAGGCCTGTTTGTCGCTTTAACTCCTTCAATACCTGCTCAAGAGTAACATCCTCCATCGACAGGGAAACTTTTTGCTGGGCATATCCCGTTGCAGACACCCCGAAATGCAAAACAAACATAAAAAACAAACATAGCTTCATCACTACCAAGCATTTTTTCAAATGAAAGGGCACAGCTCGCCCATAGAAACAATTTTTTTTCATACCTTTGTAATGTTTCATTAATTTATTAATGTTCACCTGATAAATACGGGTCCAGTGCCAACAAACACCCGTATTTATTTTTTATCGATTATAATCGTTTTTCCTTCTGTCTTAAATTTTACATCCCCACCCGTTTCAATAAAACTCAAAAATATACTTATACTCTCGTAACGTTCCAAGTCACCCGTGAAATGAAACTTCTTCACGGCAGGATTCGCGTAAACCACATCTATATCATACCATCGGCACAACGTCCGCATAATATCTTCCAAAGCAACATCTTCAAATACATATTTTCCCTCTCTCCACCCGGTATATTGCAACGGATCAACTTTTCTCACCTCCACCGGAGACGACTCTTTTTCCAATACTTGATAGCCCGGGTTCAAAGTCACTTTCTCCCTCGTGTTCCCCGAAACATACATCACCTTCCCGGTCTCCAGCGTGGTCACCACTTCCCGTTCATCCTCGTAGTCCCGAACATTAAAACTCGTTCCCAACACCTCTACCGCCCCCATGGACGTGTGTACGATAAAAGGATGCTTTTCATCCCGCTTTACCTGAAAATACGCCTCTCCCTTCAGATAAACCTCTCGCATATCACCCGTGAAATTAACAGGAAATCTCAATTCCGTCGCCGCATTCAACCACACCTTTGTCCCATCGGCCAACTCCAACCTGTACTCCCCCCCCCTTGGAATTGACACCGTATTATACATCACTTTAGCCGTTGTCTTCTCAGCATTTGCCATATAAACAAGTGCCCCGGAATCGGAATGTAACACCGTTCCATCGCTCTCCTCTATTTTACGATTAGCCTGTTCCAAAACAACTTGTTGCCCATCCGCCAACGTTACCACAGCCCGACTTTGTCCTGGCTGGATCGCCTCTGCCATGATCTGCACGTTCCCACTCTTTGGTTCCGGCTCCCGCCCGAACCACCAACCGGCAACAACCAACACGACAATAGAGGCCGCAATCGATGTCCACCAGATCAAGCGACGATTTCTTCCTCCCAACTGTTTCAGTACTCTGAATTCCCGATAAGCCTCCTTCCCGTCAAATACCTCCTGTTCCTGTAACCGGGCAATAATATTCTCTCGATCCAAACCTTTCAATCTATAAGTAACCAACAAAGAATCCAGCTCCCGTTTTTCCTCCTCGTCAGCTAATCCAAGCATATCTTTATAGAATAAATCGGATATTCTCCCGTATATATTCAAATCGTTCATCATCTTTTGAAACTTATTTTATCTATAAATCCCAAAAAACAAAAACGGGTACCTCAAAAATACATTTTTAACAAAAAAAGATAGCAAATAAAAAAAAGTCCGATTGTATTGCCTTCTTGATAACAGCGTAAGCCTCCTTTTTATGTTTCTTGACCGTGTTCAACGAAATATTCAATTCCTCACTGATCTCCTCGTTCTTCATCTTCTTCATACTCAACAGTATCACTTCCTTGCGTTTCGGGGGCATTTCGTCGATCACGTGTCGTAACTTACGTATAACTTCCTCGAAAACAACCGCAGACAAAGATTCGGATTCCATTTCTTCCGTGAAAAAAGCCCACTCTTTCAAGCGTTGATCTTCCCGTCCCTTATCCCGAATCTCTTTCAAGCAATTATTGTTCACCATCCGGTAGAGATAGACATTGAATGCAGATATATCATCAAAATGAAGTGGAGTTTCCCACAACTTGATAATCGCTCCCTGCACCAAATCCGCCGCCTGTTCCTGGTCATTCAAGATTTTCATGGCATAATGACAAAGAGGCGAGTAATAATCCATGTAAATTCTCTCCCATGCCCTGGCATCCTTCATGTTGACACCTTTGATAAAATCTTGAATTTTTTGGTCCATTCCTAAAAGAATTTGGAACACAACTTACCATGTCCGTTACAAACTTACGCAAAAAGGATGGAATTATCGAAAAAAATTAGAGGAATGATAACGAATAACTGAATATTAGATAGTTATATAAACCATACAAAGATAAGGTTTAACTGAAAAATTAGTACAACTATTGGGGCCATTCCATTTCGCTATCGATGACCGTGTTTAATATGCTTTCCACCAACGGGGCACACTATCTTTGCTCTACAAGGACTTACCTGAATTAAGTTACACCAGTATCTTGTTTTCGATTCTTTCAAAGTCAAATGCTTGCTCCATATAAAAACCGTGTCAGCAAAGAGACACTACGAACTTTGCCGACACAGTTTAAATTACAACCTTACACGTTGTCTTTCTACTTTTTTATTCTCTCCTCGATCCCGTCCAACATCCGTCCGGCAAAAGAAATAATCGCTGGAGGCAATATGCTCAAATTCGCCCGGACAAACTCGGCCATCTGCTGTAAAATCTCTTGATCTTCCGTTTGAACCAATCGCGTAATATTCATAATCAACAAATTGCGTCCCACATCACTCAACGCTCCCATATTCTCTCGACACAACTTCAAAAAGGCAGCATCTCCCTCCTTCACACGCCCCTCGATTAAACGAAACATCGGCTCGTACTTATTCTTTTCCACCAATCCCAACTCCTGAATCTTCCGCTTCAAGGCCTGGTAATTTTCCTCCTTGTACGCTCCTTCCCGAAAAATATACCCAGAAAAATAACGTCCAAGCTCCGAATGATACAATTTCTCAACCTTCTCATGAATCAACTCCCGAACTGAAACATCAAATTCATCCCGGTGATCCACCATGAAACCGGACTTCTCATCCGACAAATCCAACGTGTAACGAGTAAACAAAAAAGAATTCTGAGGCTCCAACCGTTGTGTTTTCGTTAAAGACGCATAATAATCATTCACCACTTTAAAACCCTCCGGCTCCTTCTTTTGCTCCATCAAATACAAGGCATAACGATTCACCAAGTCCGGCGTACGCTCACCGGCGGCATACCGTGCGGCCAACTGATCCGGGGCACACCCGGGAGTCAACGCATCCTCCATACGGGCGATAAACTTATCCGCATTCATCGATCCCTTCAACTCCACCCGCACCTTTTCATCCGTGTCCACCACGATAAAAGTCGGATAAGCTGAAACACAAAAACGTTTAGCCAACTCTCGTCCCTCCTTCTCTGCATTCAACTTTAAACAAACAAACTTAGCGTTGAAAAAATCCCCTACCTGTTTCTGCGGGAATACATCACGAGCCATCACTTTACAAGGTCCACACCAATCCGTATAGAAATCAACAAACACCAATTTACCTTCCCGCTTCGCCGTTTCGATCGCCTCTTTCCACGAAAGAGCCCTGAATTTAGTCTGAGCAAAAGTCGTCATCCCCACGACTAAAATCATCATCAACAACATTAATCTTTTCATCTCATCAAATTAATTTAAACACCCCGGACCTTCCTGCCCGGGGATATTCAGACTCTATTTATTCTCTCCCACTTCCGGTTCTTCCTCCGCCGGATCCTCCCCGTACTTCCATTCCACGTCCTTTATCTTCATCGTCACCGGAAATCCTACCTCATCATCCACTGCCAATATCGGAGTTTGTGTACCGCCAACACCCATATACTTCAACTCACCCTTTTGACTTCCCTCATCGTATGTTGCAAGCCAAAAAACATTCATCCCTTTCATAATATCAGCATCAATACAGCAAATATCAGCCCCCATATCCATCGAAGTCACCGTCTTGTAAGCATAATTATAAGCATACAAGGTTGCCCCTACCGAATACAAAACAACTTTTCCACTGGAAATAAAAGTATAGTGCGTCGCTTTATCAAAATCAACAGCCACCGTTTTATCGATCGTGAAACCAGCACTTTTAACCGGATCATAAAGCATGGTTCCGAAAACACTTTTCGATCCCGGTCGGAATTCATAAACATAATAATTAATATCCTCACCCTCCTTATCTTTCATCAATGCCACGCAATTGCAATAATTATCCATTGTCGAATTCCGCAGATTCTCCCCATACACAATAGTCCGTCCATATTGATTCCAAGGGAACGGCTCTCCTTGTTTATCTGCCAATTTCTGACATTGAGTTGCATTACTACCGTAAACCGCATTTGGCTTCACGAAACACTCTCCATCCATATCATAAAAAAGAGGATAAATGTTACCGGTAGGTCTTGTCCCTAATTGCACGAATGCCATGGGATACGGTTTGAAAAACTTCTTATCCCCGTAATGATTCATCGCATTGACATAAGTTTCACTATTATCATACCCGATCGTTGTCATATAAATAGCGCAATCCGTCACGACACCTCGACTAGTATAACTCCGCATCGTATTTCCTAACGAATAATTCACATTAGCCTGACGCGGGAACATATCGCGGATTCTCGGCGTCTCTCTCGACACTTCCTGTTCCTCTACTGCCGAAAATTCATGGAACTCTGCTACAGGCCAGAAATTATTTCCCCACGTCAATCTAAAATCCCGATCATCAGTCATCAAATAAAGCTGAACTGCAGGAACCTTAATACCTCTATATCCCGTAAAAATCAAGCCTCTTGCCCCTTTCAAATGCAATTCCGAATTATCGAATATATTCTCAATAAACACAAGCGTATCGCCTTTCCCCTGCCTTGGTTTACTCACCACCATATCCATTCGTACCTCCTTATCGGGCAACTCTCCCAACACTAACCATCCCTGTGTCAACTCACTGAACACGGTAACCCCCGTACTCGTAATCCACTCCAATCCGGTACTTTTGTCTATCACTTGGAAATAAAGCGAGTAACTTCCCGGGTGAAAAGAAACCGGCCATTCCAAATCCTTGCTCGTTCCTACCACCGTGTGTTCATGCTCTTTGCCGGAACAGAAAAACCACTTGTACTCATAATTTTCCTCGTTCTCGCCATATATATCTCCCTTCACGGTCGGGTGAATTCTCAACGTGTCTATACCTTTTTCCAATGTTTGGTTAGCCTCTTCATTGGCAAAAGTAATCGTTACCCCGTTCAAAGGTGTGTAATCATAATTTCCCTTATCCTTCACGTCACAAGCCTGCCATACAAACAAGGATAACAGTAAAAATAATCTATATTTCATATCTTTCCCTCTCATATCTATTCTTTCGCTTGAGGTTTATAATATTGTTTCACCAACTCTTCCGGCAACGTATTTTCATTCCACCAACTTATACCGGGCACCCACATCATCTTGCCATTTCCTTCCAACATCCACTCTTCCCAACCATCGGCATCTCCCGCTTGAAGCCTGTAGTATCCTTTGTTGAATCGAGCTTGCAAATCTTTCATGGCAATACTTCTGATTTTCGTTCCGCGTCCTCCCTGAGTCATTGCCGACAACTGCTCGAAATGAGCTTTCGTATATCCGGTTACATCCATCAAGTACTGATACTTATCTGGGGAAAAAGTCCCGAAATAGGAGGAATACTCGTTAGCTCCCCAACCGGCAGGTCTTTGCAAAATATTATTGAAAAATATGTCATGCAGTGCCGGATTTCCGCTCGTGGCAAACTGCGTTTTCGTATCATTCCAACGTCCCGGAATATTTCCCACCTCCGAAAAAGGCAACGTAAAATATTCTCCCGGGTCTATACGAAATTGAATCCGGGCCGTGTCCCTTGTCAAGCGGGCCGTTTTGAAAACCTTCAACGTCACGTACGTGTGATTTTCGCCCGCTTTGATTACCTGTTCCTCGGAGAAATCCGCATACTCCTCTTCCGGAATGGCTGTCGTACGGTCTGCCACGATCTCCACCCGGAACGGACGATCATAATCCTTCACGGAACCGGCAATCCCCACCTTCATCGTGATATCCGCCTCCTCCGCCTCTATCGTACCGAAAGAAACGTACGTGTAATTTTGTCGAGCCCACACGCTCTCGTCCCCGTGAGCCGCCCCGTATTGCACATCAAAATAGATCCCGTCTAGCCCCTCGTATTCCATTACCTCTTTCTTCTCGCAACTTGCCAACAAAAGCCCTCCTATTGCAAGCAGGAATATCATTAAACTACAATTATACATTTTCATAATCATCTCTTTTAATTGTTAGTCGAACCACGCTTGTTAATCTCCACGTCCGGTAATGGCCATTGATAATTGTCCGTCAACATCTCATACATACTGCCAAGCTTCGAACCGTCCAAAAACTTATCCATATTCAGGCGTTTGTAATAGAAAAACAACTGTCCTTCTCCCAACACCTCGCGGGCAAACTCTTTCGTCACCAACTCCTTCACCCCATCCATGGAAGTAGCCTCCAGCGCCATGTGGCAATTTCGATGCTCCCGAATAGCCACCAAATACTCCAAAGCCTCTTCGGGCGTAGCCGCACACTCGGCAGCAATCAAATAAGCCTCACTCAATCGAATCAAAGGAATCATGTACAGGTAAGTCTCCGTCCCATCCAATTCCGCCTCACGCCCGGCATCTGCGTATTTCAACAGATAGAGCGAACCGCTTCCACTCGAGCCGCCTTCCTCTTCATTTCCTTCTTCTCCATCGCCCCCTTCTTCTCCATCACCACCCTCATCCTCGGACGAGGTTTGTACCGCCCACATCAATGTCGAACGCCAATCGTTATTCGGGTCATCAAATAAAACCGAAAGCTGTGAATTAGTAGGGTTGGTTCCCCAAAAAGCCAATCGGGATGTCTTCGGCAAAGCCCCCGTGAAATAACGCGAATCCAATTGCGAACGCTTAGAATGGTATATGGCGAAAAACACCTCGGAAGAGAACAGCAAGTCGTTTTTATTGTCAGCCTCCACTTGTTCCTTCGTCGTCCACGGAAAAATCATCTTCTCCTCATCCACTTGATTCCGTTTGATCACCTCCTCCGTGGCAATACGGTAAGCGGTCGACTTATCCCCTTTCCACAAATACGCCCGAGCCAAAAGCGTCTGCACCGCAAAATAATTCAAACGCAACTGACGATAAGTAAAATCCGCCCGTTCCAATCCGTCATCCGAAGTCACGGCATTTCCCACGCCAGTGGTAAAAACGGGGTCGTTGTCTTTCAACAACTCGCTAGCAGCCTTCAAATCCTCAATCACCCGATCCACAATATATTCCGCCGAACGCAACGGAGAGATCTCGCGTTTCGCATCCTCTTGGTAAGGAATCGCAGTCGTCGACTTCGTATTCTCGTTATAAGAAGGTCCGTAAAGACGCAACAAATCGAAATGCATCATCGCACGCAACGCCAACGCCTCCCCCTTCACGATCGGATAATACTCCGAACGCAAAGCGGACCCCTCCTCGTCGCAATGCTCGAGCAAATTGTTAACATTAGCAAGCAACGCATACATCTTCGTCCAGATGTTATTGGATTTCGTCTTGAAAGCTTCATCCTCGTACTGGTAATTGGCAAACACCTTGTAAGTGTGGTTACCGTTCACCATATCATAATACTGTGCCATCACATCAATAATCCCCACGCTCAAATCATCCCCGTACACGTCAATCATCCCCATATACACCCCGTTCAAGGCAGTCATAAACCCGTTGTTCGTCGAGAAGAGAGCATTCTCCATGATCTTGTCGCTCATCTTCACGTCCAACCAATCGGAACAAGAAGTCGTCGGCACCGCCAAAACACCGGCCATCGCCAACACCTTAAATATCCTTTTTATCTTCATAATTACAAGTTAATTAAAAATTAAGCCCTATCGAGAATGACACCGAACGCTCGAACGGATAACTGGTTCCCCGCTCCTCCTTGATCGAAGAAATCCGGAAAATATCATTCATATAAGCCGTGAAATTAAATGCCGACGCCCCGATATACTTCAACCACTCGGCCGTAGAGGTACGGTAACCGATATTGATTGAATTACAAGAGAACGTGTTCTCCTCCTCGATAAAACGGCTACTCATATTCGTCGATTTCGTATCGTCGATACGTTTGAAGCGAGCCTTATCTCCCGGCTTCTGCCAACGATCGTACAACGCACGCTTATCCTGGTTATACTTCAACTGCGACGAACTGATATTCTCCACCTTGTTAAACAACGTGGATAACGAAATCATACCGCCCACCCGATAGGAGAAAGAAGCCCCGAAAGAAAAACCTTTATACACCAACGAAGTCTGGAAAGCCCCCTGTACCTTCGGGTTACTGTCACCGATCAACACCTCGTCACTCTGCTTCCATTCATACGTGTACGAACCGTCCTTCTTAATAAAAATCTCGTTACCCGTGGCAGGGTCGATACCTGCCGAACGCACGGCGTACACCCCGGTCGTGCTTGCATTATCATAATAACGCAACAAAGAGGTACTTGCCTGCCCGCGCTCGTTGTACTCCTCCAACAAATTACCGATTTTCTTATATTTCGTCGTGTTATGATTCAAATTACCGCTAACATACCAGTTAAAATCCCGTTGTTTGAAAAAATAGTAGGTCATACGCACCGAAATCGAACGGTTATCCGTAGCTCCCACGTTCATCGGGGCAGTCGATGCTCCGGTAGAAGTCGGCATATCGATACGCACCAACAACGGATCCGTATTACGCATTTGATAATCGAAATTCAAATTCAAACGGCTATCAAGGAACTGAACATCCACCCCGAAATTATGCGTCACCGTGCGTTGCCACTTCAAATTGTTGTTACCCCACGTCTCCACCGAGGCTGCCAGCCCGAAAGGATTCGAATAAGCCGTATTGTACATGTAAATGCTGGACGACAACTTCGCATCGTAATTCTGGTTGCCAGGATTACCCAAAGAATAACGCAACTTCAAATAATTAATCACCTTACTGTTCGCCAAGAAATTCTCTTGATGCACGTTCCAACCGACACCCACAGCCCAAGTCGTCGTAAACGGGTCGTTGATACCGAACTGCGAAGCCCCGTTCGTCGTCAGGTTGAAATCGAGCAGATAACGCATATGATAAGCGTAATTCGCATTGAAATAATAACTCACGCTACGATTCTTACTGTCCGAGGCACTCGGTTTCCCCGTCGCGTAACTAGATGAAAAATTCGGACTCGAAAACTGGTCGGTGGTATATCCTTGCGCTCCGAAACCGTATGACTCCTGCGTCTTGTCCGAGAACTGCATACCGGCAACCCCATTCAACGTGTGCTCCCCGAAAGAACGCCCCACCGTCAAGTTCACGCGTCCCGTAACCGAATTACTCGTGGTCGAACTCTTCGTGTAAGTCCCCTTCTTATCTGCGTCGGTCTTCGAGAAAACCGTTTCGTTCGGTGAACGGAAACGCTCTGCTTCCGACTTAGACATCTGGTATTGCAAATTACCGCGAACTCGGAAATAGGTCAGGAAACGATACTCGATCTGGAAATTATTCGTGATATTCCACGTGTCCGTCTCGTTCGTGCTCGCTTGCTGGTAATCCCACAACGGGTTCCAAATATAATCGTAATTATTCGCTCCAGCAAGACTCTCCCGGTACACGTACTTGGGCACCTCTCCGTCAACCGTACGCTTTGCGTAAAACGGATTCATCTGCGAATATGAAGAAAAATCCACCGGGTTATTTATCGCCTTCGTCTTCCCGATCATCGTTTGATTGGAAAACGACAAATCTTTCACCCGGTAAGAAAGACGTATATTACCGTTCAAAATATCACGGCTAGACTTTTTCATCACACCCTGCGTGTTATTATAAGAAACACCCACGCCATACAAGAACGTCTGGTCCCCCCCGTCAATGAAAACATTATGTCCTTGCGTGAATGCCGTGCGTAACGGCTCGTTCAACCAGTACGTGTCATACCCCTCCTGCACCAACTTCAAACGGGCATAATAACGTGCCCGGTTCGACTCGTTGATAATCTCCCCGTTCTCATCCAGATTACCTCCAGAAGTTTCCCGGTACACCCCGGCCAACTTCTCGTACTCCAACTTCTCCGCGGCATTCATCAAATTAAAATCACTCAAATCCGCCCAACCCACGGCAAAATTACCGGTATAAGAAAAACGCAACTGCCCTTGTTTCGGCTTTATAGTTTCAACAACAACCACACCGTTTGCAGCCTTCGAGCCGTAAATCGCCGTGGCCGAAGCATCCTTCAAAATAGAAATACTCTCCACGCGGTCCATATTCAAATCCTGAATCGTCTCCAGCGTCGTCTCGAAACCATCCAAGATAAACAACGGCTGGTTCGGATCTGTACTATACTCCTGAGACAAATCCGTCACGTTAATCTTACCATTGATACTGATATCCAAGGCTGCATTCGGGTTAGATCCTTGTGCACGATTCTCCGTGATAATAAACGAAGGATCCAATATACTCAAACTCCGTAACACATTTTGCGGGCTAATCTGCTTCAATTCTTCCGCTTTAAACGTCGAAACGGAACCAGTAAAAGTCTCTATATTACGCGTATAAATACCCGTGATCACAGTCTCCTCCAACTCTGTCACGTCCTCCTCCAACTTTACGTCTATCACATTCTTGTCTCCAATTACCACCCGCTTGCTTTTCATTCCCATGAACGAAAACAACAACGCCAGATTCTTGGAATCACCGCACTCTATCGTGTACGTCCCGTCCACGCGGGTCGTCGTCCCCAATTTCGTTCCCTCGAGCATAACCGTCACACCCGGCAACGGCTGCCCCGTCTCGTCCTTCACTTGTCCCGTAATTTTTCGAGACTTCACTTGTTGTTGCGGTGCTTTAGCCTTCTCTTGCCGCTTCAAAACGATCGTCTTATCCTCTATCGACCACTCCAAATCGGTCCCTGCCAAACACTTCGTCAACACAACACTCAACCGCTCGTTCGTAAACCGCAATGTCAAGTTCTTCACCGCCGCCACTTGCTCGTCCTGATACAAAAAAGTAAAACCCGTCGATTTCTCCAAAATGGAAATAATCTCCGTCAAATTCGCGTTCTGCACCTCGAAAGAGACCTTCTCCTCCTGAGCATAGGTACTCAAGAACGACGATGCCAAAAAGATAACGCATATCACCTTTCGACACAACGCCCACAAGCCCCTTTTACCAAAAAGCGCTCCATGTTTCATTTTCACCATTTTTTTTAATTTAAATTAAACTAACGAACGGTCTTCTTCCCCGATTCACGACACAGCCTTGGGCCCTATAACTGTTTTTCATTTTTCGGTTATATAAATCGTCCTACCTTCTATATTAAAATTCAATCCTCCGGTCATCTCCAACATCCGCACGACTTGTTCAAAATTACCATAACGCCGCATATTTCCCGTGAATGAAATTCTTTTCGTTTCCTCGTCTTTAAACACGACCTTCACATCGTACCACCGCGATACCACCTGCATTACACGCTCCAAAGATTGCTGCCGAAACACGAATAGTCCCTTTTGCCACGCCACATAGGGGAACACATTTACCTCCACTTTGCTCAAATGTCCATCCTTATCCAACACTCCCTGCTCGTTCGGCTCCAACAACACACTCTCATTATCCGACGATAAACGCACTACCCCCTCCACCAACGTCGTCACCACACGCTCTTCTTCCGCATAACCGCTCACGTTAAAAATAGTTCCCAACACCTCGATTTTGGCATCCTCCACCTCCACCACGAACGGATGCTCCGGATCTTTTGCCACTTCAAAATACCCTTCTCCACGTAAAAACACCCGTCGCTCCCCGCGATCAAACTGCACCGGATAACGCAACTCCGATTCCGAATTCAAACACACCGAAGTCCCATCACCCAACACAACCGAATACTCACCACCCCGCGGTACCCGCAAAATATTGTATTGCAACTCCTCCGTGTCACACTTCTCCCGACACAACCTCTCCCCGGTATAACTCACTCGGCCCTCCGTCGAATGCACCTCCATTCCCTCGTGCATCCACACCGAATCCAACTGCCCTTTCCCCAACATCACGCATTCACCACTCGATAAAATCAACTCGGCCTTCGACCCCTCTGCGATAATCTCGGAAGCGGCATTCAAACGCTCTAAACCCGACAATTCCATCCGATCAAAGTAAAACCATCCCCCTAACAACAAAAACACGGAGGCAACCGCTGAAGAGAGATAGCAAAACCTTCGTACCCGCACTCGTCTCTGAGCACGTCTTTTTACCTTCGCATAAGCACGCTCGCTATCCGTACACGCCCGTTGTGCCATCTTCATCTTCATAAACTCGACCGACATCACCTTCGCATACAACACCTCGTTCTCTGGGCTTTCCTCACGCCAAGACCGCACCTTCTCTTCCTCCTCCTCCGTTAAATTTTGTTGCCGCACCTTCACCAGCAACATCACCACTTCTGAATAATTCTCAAACATATCGTATTCATAATTTTCACGCATACGACACATCAAAAACAAAAATAGGTATTAAAAAAAGTGATTATTTTCTCATTTTAACACTTCAATTCTTCTAACACCTCAAGTAAAATACAATGAATCAAAAAGATAATATTAAATCAACGGAGCCAAAAAAAGATACAACTTTCCTAATTTTTCTTTCAACACCTGCTTGGCGGCCTGCTTACGCTTTTTCACTGTCTCTTCCCCGACATTCAACTTCTGGGCAATCTCCTTCACCCGATACCCCTCCATCGACATCGTGATTACCTGCCGGTAGGTCGGTGGCAACGCCTCCATCGCTTGGTTCACTAACCTGAAAATCTCCTCTTCCATATACCGGTTAGCCTCCATCACATCCACCTTCTCCTCCCTATACGAACGCATCATCTCTTCCCTCAACTTCTCCCCACGTAAATAATTGAAACACCGAAAACGCACCATCTGATAAACATAAGCCGAAAAATTTTCCACGGCCTTCCATCTCCCCCGTTGCTCCCACATCTTTACGAACACATCCTGCACCAAGTCTTCCGCCACGACCTCCTCCTCCACGTAATAACACGCAAAAGAAAGCAAAGAAGGATAATAATCCATAAATAAATCATGGAAAAAATTTTCTTCGCATATTATTTGCTTATTCTTCATAGAATCTCTTAGCTCACATTTGCGATACAAGTATACAAAGAATTCAATAAAAAGGTTTAAACTTAACTTACAAATTTGTTAATTATTTCCTTTATTGTATTTTCAGCCTTGCTTATTCTAACCATTTCATACATCAGCCTACTCACTTACGAGATAACCAGAATCCCTACTTCTGTTGAAAGCGGAACTCATCCACCATATCCAGTAACACTGCCCCGTAACGTTCCACGATCTTTTTCCCAACTCCAGGAACTGCCAGCAATTCCTTTGAATTCGTGGGCAGCGTGTTACTGATTCCCAGCAAAGCTTTCTGCTGTAATACTGTGTACACGGGCAATTTCAATCGTTCAGCCTCCTTGTTCCTCCAAGCACGAAGAGTTTCATATAACTTCGAATGTAATATATCAGGAGAAATCTCCACTTTTTCCGCTCCGGCACGTTTCGCCTTAATCTTCACTTTCGGGGCATCAATTAACGCCTTCGCCTTCGCTCGTAAATAATCTTTTACAGAAAAACCGTTCCCGATCACTTTCAACGTTTCAAGTTTCAAGTTCACCTCTCCCCGAAAACGTTCCATATTTTGTTCCACCAACTTCCTCACCTCCTTGTTATCAATCTCCGGAATAGCCTCTTCCAAGAATTTTCCAAAAATAGACATCGTATGTTCCCGGAAATATTCCGCCCCCTTCTTCACCCGGTCTGCGATCACCGGATCCGCCTCGTAATTCCCTTCTTCCGGCATCAACCGTTCCAACTGGTTCTGAAACCGTTCGGCCACCGCCAACAATTCCTCTGCGCACTTGGCTCCCGCCACCCGGTAACGTTCCACCCAATCGGGATACAACCGACGCAACTGCTCATCCAGCACCCGGTACAAATAATGTAACCTCCACCGGATCGTCTCGTAATCGAATTGTTCCAGCAACAACTCCCTGAAATAAGACTGCCGGGCCTGTTGCAATTCCTCTTTATTCGGCTCCTTCTGTTCCGCCTCCCGCACGAATTCATCTATTGCCCCATCACTCACCAGCGAACGCACGGTTACTGGGGAACTCAACACAAGCCCCTCGAACGTCTTGCAACGGCTCAACGCCACGTACACCTGCCCGTGAGCAAATGCTGCATTGGCATCCACGATCGCCCGTTCAAACGTCAACCCTTGGCTTTTATGAATCGTAATCGCCCACGCCGTTTTCAACGGGTACTGCTTAAACGTTCCCTCCACCGTCTCCGTGATCTCCCGAGTCTCCTCGTCTAACGTGTATCTCGTGTTCGTCCATTCCTCCGGGGTCACCTGAATCTTCAGACCATCCTCTTTTCCTACCACCTCGATGGAACGGTCATTAATAGCCGTAATTTTACCGATTTTACCGTTGTAGTAACGCTTTTCCGGTGATGAATCATTTTTCACGAACATCACCTGTGCCCCCTGTTTCAGCACCAACGTCTCCTCCGTGGGATAAGAATAAGTGGGGAAATTATCCTTCACTTCTGCCTTAAACGAATAAGCCCTAGTCGATAATTCTGCCATTTTCACGTCGTTAATCCTTTGTGCTTGGTGGTTATGTGTTGTCAACGTGATATACCCCTCGTCATCCGAAGGCTTGAAGCCCGGTACATACCTCCGGTTCAACATCCCCAACACCGCGGCATCCACCCGGTTCTCCCGTACCCTGTTCAACAGGTCCACGAATTCCCGATCCTGTTGCCTATAAACGTGTTTCAACTCGATTGCCACGTAACGGGTGGCTGCCAAAGCCTTACTATGGAAAAAGAACGCCGATGCGTAATGCTGTTTCAACAACGCCCACTCGTCCTCTTTCACCACGGGAGCCAACTGCTGTAAATCACCGATCAACAACAACTGCACCCCACCGAAAGGCTCGTTCTTGGAGCGGTAACGACGCAACATATCATCCACCGCATCCAGCAAATCTGCCCGTACCATACTGATCTCGTCAATCACCAGCAAATCAATCGTCTTGATAATATTGATCTTTTCCCGATTGAACTTGTGCGTGTATTGCAATTTTTCACCTCGCTCCACCGTATCCGAACTTCCCGGCACGTATGGCCCGAATGGCAACTGGAAGAAAGAGTGGATCGTCACCCCACCCGCATTAATTGCCGCCACTCCCGTGGGAGCAACCACAATCATCCTTTTGGGTGATCTCCGTTTCAATTCCCGCAGAAACGTAGTTTTTCCCGTTCCCGCTTTTCCTGTAAGAAACACGTTCACTCCCGTATATTCCAAAAAGTCATACGCCAATTCCAGTTGAGGATTACTTTCCATGAATCAAGATTTTACACGAATTATCATTCTATTCGGCCTTCACAGACACGCAACTCGTACAAAGGTAGAAAAATAATCTATTCGTATCACGGCAATTATACACAATCACGTACACCTCTTGATATTTTCGATTATTTTTTAGGATTATTCTTTACAGATTCATATATTTGTAGAAATTACATACAATACCATTTATGAGATTTCAAAACTTCATCATGGGCATTCCGTATCGGGTTCGTGCCTAATTTAATCCCGGAAAAATTCCTCCGGACTTTTTTAAAACTTTCCTCCTAACCGGGAAGTATCAAGGTATTGTTTTCTCACTTTTAATATTGATATAAAATTACCATGAATAACTGGAAAAAGGTATTCGCAATTATATGGACAGGACAGTTTTTCTCCATACTGACCAGTTCGCTCGTTAATTTTGCCATCATTTTATGGCTAACCTTTGAAACTAAATCGGCAGAAACTTTGGCTTTCGCCACGATTGCCGCCATGTTACCGCAAGGCATCTTAGGTATGTTTTCCGGAGTATTTATCGACCGGTGGAGCAGGAAGAAAATCATGATCCTGTCTGACAGTTTCATTGCTTTCTGCACACTTATTCTAGCCTTTTTATTTTATTTCGAACAAGCGGAAGTTTGGCAAATCTATCTATTGTTAGCACTACGATCGATAGGTTCAGCTTTCCATACTCCTTCAATGCAAGCATCTATCCCATTACTCGCTCCAGAATCTCAATTATTACGGATCGCCGGGATCAACCAGATGATCAATTCTGCCTGTAATATAGCCGGACCAGCTTTAGGAGCCTTGGCAATTACCACGCTGGCCATGCCTGTCGTGCTTATGCTCGACGTGATCGGAGCCATACTCGCCTGTACCTCGCTGGCTTTCGTCAAAATACCGAACCCTCCACCCGGTGAACACGCGGGAGAAAACAATGTCCTTCAAGACTTAAAAGAGGCTCAACGGGAGGTTGTCAGCCACCGGGGGATGCCATTATTGTTAATCCTCTCGATCATAGCCACATTTTTTATCATGCCAGTCAGCGTGCTTTTCCCTTTAATGACCCTCAATCACTTTTCGGGAGATGCTTTCCAAATGAGTCTGATTGAAGCCATCTGGGGAGTCGGAGCCCTATTTGGGGGAGTAGCCTTGAGTATCAAACAATACAAGATCAACAAAATCACGCTGATCAACCTGACATACATCCTCTTGGGAGCCGGATTCACGGCATCTGGCCTACTATCTCCCAATGCCTTTGTCTGGTTCGTCGTGTTTACCGCATTTGAAGGCGTGATCGGGTCATTATACTTTGCCTCGTTCACAGCCGTTATCCAGACGAAAATCAACCCGGCAATACTCGGACGAGTATTTTCCATATACATGAGCCTTAGTATGCTCCCCTCCATGCTCGGATTAATGAGTACCGGGTTTATTGCCGATCACGTGGGGATTACAAACACGTTCGTCATTGGTGGGCTCGTGATATTAGCTATCGGGGTTATATCATTCTGCCTCCCGTCCTTGTTGCAAGTGGGTAAATTGACCGTTAACGGGAAAACCCACAATATCTAAAGTATATAAATTAAAAGCCACCTCGAAAAAGGTGGCTTTTAAATATCTGATCAATTCGATAGATTACTTTCCGGCACGAGCTTTATACTCTTTCAAACCGTCTTGCAAGAATTTCACGAAAGCATCCCGATCTTTATTATAACCTCTAGCGGGTTGTAATACATGCGGTTTCAATACTTTCTCGTTACCTTTACGGCTATCTAACAAAATATAGTTCGGTTGAGCGTTCGACTCGAATTGCTTGATCTGGAAGTCTGTATTCTTCTTTCCAAGCGTGTTTTTCTTCTTTCCGTCATACTCTGACACGTAAACCTCTTCTGCTGGTAATTTGGTCTTATCGTCCACGTAAAGAGCCACGATAATATAATCATTCTTCAACATTTCAAGCACACGAGGATCAGACCAAACGCTTTGTTCCATCTCACGACAGTTCACACAACCGTGACCGGTGAAATCAATGAACAAGGGTTTATCTTGAGCTTGTGCGGCTTTCAATGCCTGATCATAATCGAAATAACCATCCAACCCGTGGGGCAAGTGCAAGAAATCAGAGTATTTTACAGGTTCGTTGGATGCGGCACTAGCAGCTCCTTGTGTTCCACCTACCTGCACGCCACTCTTCATGATCTCTTTCGCATTGTCACGCACGATACGGTTAATATCGAAGTCAATCGTTTCTTGTGGCGGGAAATATCCGGCCAAAGCTTTCAACGGTGCCCCGAACATACCCGGGATCAAATAGATCACGAATGACATGGTAATAATAATCATCACCAAACGAGGTACTCCGATATATGGTAAATCGCTATCGTGAGCGAATTTGATTTTACCCATCAAGTACAATGCTTGTAACGTGAACACGGCTACCCAGATAGCGATGTAAACCTCACGGTCTAACAATCCCCAGTGGTAAGTCTGGTCTGCTACCATCAAGAACTTGAATCCAAGGGCAACCTCCACGAATCCTAATACAACTTTCACCGCATTTAACCAACCTCCTGATTTCGGTAGATTGCTTAATTTTGAAGGGAAGAAAGAGAAGAATCCGAAAGGCAATGCCACGGCGATAGAGAATCCTAACATACCGATGATCGGGCGTAATACAGATCCGCGTGCAGCCTCTACCAACACGGTTCCCACGATCGGGGCGGTACAAGAGAATGATACCAATACCAACGTGAATGCCATGAAGAAAGCTCCGATGTAACCACCTTTATCAGCTTGTTTATCCGATTTATTTACCAACCAAGACGGTAACACGATCTCGAACGCACCAAAGAAGGATGCAGCGAAGATCATGAATATAATGAAGAAACAAATATTAGGCAGCCAGTTCGTACTCAACCAGTTAATGAATCCCGGTCCTAACAAGAACGAAATGATCAATCCTAAAGCGGTATAGATACCAACGATAGACAAGGCGAAGAAAATAGCTTTTGCCTTTGCTTTTGCTTTATTACTATCCCCATGCATGAAGAATGACACCGTCATCGGGATCATCGGGAACACGCAAGGCATCACAACTGCCAGTAATCCACTACCAAAAGCCACCCAGAAGAACAGCCACAAGGAATCATCCTCGGTTGCATCCTTCGTTTCATCGGCAGCAGCAACAGTAGCTTTATCGGCACCTTTGTTACCCAACTCGATCGCGAAATCCTTCTCTCCCGGCACACAAGCACCTTCCTGACAAGCCTGAAATTCAACGCTTCCTTTCACGGTAGTAATGGAAGGATCGGTAACTTTGATCTTTTGGGTTACGGTGTAATTATTTGAATAATACCACACATCGACTCCGAAAACATCATCATGCTTTTTACTTGGTTCACTCTCCTCGGCCGTACCCACTAATTCGATTCCCTCTCCCACTTTCTCAATGGTAATTGATGTAGGCATGGGACCACCTGCCGGGGTTGACATGGAGTAAACCGTCCACCCGGGTTGAATGGTTGCTTTAAAGGTTAAAGCGTATTCGTTATCCCCGGTTTTCTTCTGTGAAAACGTCCAACTTGTCGGGTCAGACATTTGAGCGAAAACCGAAAAGGTTCCCACGAACAACGTAAAGATCAACGTCAATAGTCTCTTTTTCATAAAAAATTATTTAATAAAACATCAATTTGCATGCTTCTCGAAATCGTATGCATTATCACACAGTGGACGCAAAAGTACCATATAATTTGTTCTCACACAAATTCATGGTACTATTTTAACATCGTTTTAAGATGGAATGACGAAACTGTAAGTAAAAACACCTACTCAGGTTCTATTTCTCTATTAAAACGATTAAAAAACTTATATTCGTAAATATAAAAAGAGGGTACTCCGACCACCTTTAAATGGATATGATGCTTGAAAGCCCACTTCCTACGCAAAGACCAGAAACCTTTTTTTAGATACGCCTCCACAAAGGGGTGTACTTTCAATACCAGATTCTTGATTTTCTTCTCCTCGACCAAGAACTCAAGCTGGTCTTCAATCTTATCAATCACTAAAACAGCTGCATCGGCTTTACCGGTTCCATGACACACGGGACAAGTCTCCGTGGTCGTCACGGTCATTTCCGGACGTACCCGCTGGCGCGTGATTTGCATTAATCCGAATTTACTCAGAGGGAGTATGGTATGCTTGGCACGATCGAGTTCCATTGCCGAACGCATCTTATCGAACAACTTCTGGCGGTTTTCCGCTTGTTGCATGTCAATAAAGTCGATCACGATAATACCTCCCATGTCTCGCAATTGTAACTGACGAGCCACCTCGTCGGCAGCAGCCAAGTTTACTTCCAAGGCATTTGATTCTTGGTCATCGCCCAATTTCACACGATTCCCGCTATTCACGTCTATCACGTGAAAAGCTTCCGTATGTTCTATAATAAGGTATGCCCCGTTTTTAAACGAAACGGTACGTCCCAGCGAAGACTTGATTTGCTTGTCCACCCCAAAATGATCGAAGATCGGTACCTCGGTTGACACAAATTTAACGATACCTTCTTTCTCCGGAGCTATCGTGCTGATATAACGCTTAATTTCTTTACTCAATGCTAAATCATTCACATAAATGTTCTCGAACGAGGGATTCAATATATCCCGGAGAATAACGCTGGTTCGGTCAATCTCTCCCAAAATCAGCTTGGGAGGCTCTATATCCCGAAGATGTTTGAACGCGGTCTCGAAACGTTCAACAAGTTCTGTTAATTCACTGTCAAATAGCTCGGCATTCTTGCCTTCAGCGACAGTTCTCACGATCACCCCGAAATTCTTGGGGCGTATACTTTCAATCAGTCTTTTCAAACGCTTCCGTTCTTCGACCGATTTTATCTTTTGTGACACGGATACCTTTTCCGAGAAAGGCATCAGAACTAGGTGGCGCCCGGCAATACTCAACTCGGAGGTCAAGCGCGGGCCCTTGGTGGAAATAGGTTCTTTCGCAACCTGCACGGCAACATATTGGCCGACAGAAAGCACGTCCCCGATCTTCCCGTTTTTACTGATTTCCGGCTCCAGTTTTAACTTGGCTACAGGCATCCCCTTCCGGGCTATACATTGCTTTATATAGCTATCCAAAGAATAAAACTGGGGACTGAGATCAAGGTAATGCAGGAAGGCATCCTTTTCATAGCCGACATTAACGAAAGCGGCATTCAAACCGGGCATGATTTTCTTCACTTTCCCGTAATAGATGTCACCTACCGCAAATTTAACGCTAGTCTTCTCCGTTGTCAACTCTACCAACCGCTTGTCTTTTAACAAGGCGATTACTACTTCTTCCGCTTTTACATCTATGACTAACTCAGTATTCACTACCTGATCAATTAATGTATTAATCAAAATAAACCTAAAGGCATAGCCCTTAGGTTTATAATCTCTAACTCACAAACGATGACTACTTCTTTTTGTGTCTGTTCTTTCTCAGTCTCTTTTTCCGTTTGTGAGTGGCCATCTTATGTCTCTTTCTTTTCTTTCCGCTTGGCATAATTTCACTCCTTTCTTATTTTACTTGATCTTTCACCTGATTGACGAAACTCTTCGAAGGCTTGAACGAAGGAATAAAGTGTTCAGGAATCTTGATCGTTACATTTTTAGAAATATTACGAGCGGTTTTCTCAGCTCTCTTTTTCACTACAAAACTTCCAAAACCTCTTAAATATACATTTTTTCCATCAATCACAGAACCTTTTATTGCTTCCATAAAAGCTTCAACTGTAGTTTGTACCGCAGCTTTCTCGATACCAGTGGTTCTTGAAATTTCATTCACGATGTCCGCCTTTGTCATTTTCTTTAAGTATTTAGTATTCAATATTATATTTCATTTCTTCTTAATTTCAGACTGCAAATATATATCTTTTCCACAAACAATGAAACAAACTACCGCATTTTTGTCAATATTTTTTGTGTTCTATATCTTTAATTGTCAACATCAGACACATCCCTGCACCACTTTTTCCAACAAGCCTTTACCTTGCCTGCACCTCATTTAAACTGGTTACAACAAAGTTATCACATCCAGCAATCGGGAATAAATCACGAATCATAACAAGATGGCATCGGGATTATTTTTTTTCTCCGAAATTATTCCGTAATTTGTGACAAATTTTAATCCATACATATTATACATGGTAAACAAAGTTATTCTTATCGGTAATGTCGGGGCTGACCCGGACGTAAAATATCTCGAAGGAGGTGTTGCCGTGGCAAGATTCAGCCTTGCCACGTCGGAGGTGTACAATAATAAAAACGGAGAACGTGTAACTCAAACCGAATGGCACAATATCGTTCTCTGGCGGAATCTGGCTCAAATAGCCGAAAAATACGTTCGCAAGGGGATGATGCTTTACATCGAGGGACGTATCAGAACCCGTTCATGGGACGACCAAAACGGGGTGAAAAGATACACGACCGAGATTTACGGGGATAATTTCCAGATGTTATCCCGCAAACAAGATAACGGGGATAAACCTCAAGACACGCACATGCCACAAGCACCCGATTTAAACGGTGGTGACGACAGTGACGATCTCCCGTTCTGAAAGATAAAAGCTAAAAATTAAAAACTAAAAGTTTGAAGTAAACGATTTCGAACAAGGAAATCAGGCTTTAAACGATTAGTTTTTAGTTTTTATCTTTTATCTTTTAGTTTTTCTATGTATCTTTCGGCGATATTTAAGTTTAACCAATTATATAAATTTTGGACACAGATTATATTCCCCTTGCCGGGCAGATTTTTACAGGTGCATTCACCCTCATCGATTTAATTTTCGTCATTATCCTATTGCTTTTATTATTATGCTCGGCATTAATTTCCGGTTCGGAGGTTGCCTATTTCTCACTTTCTCCTTCGCAATTAAAATACTTGGAAGACAACGGGTACGAGAAGGCCCGCAACCTGCAACAGAAACCCAACCGACTACTCGCCACGATTTTAATATCCAACAATTTCGTGAACGTGGCCATTGTCGTGTTATCCACCTATCTGGTAAATTCATTATTTGATTTCTCGGCTTATCCCACGTTAGGTTTTATTATCCAAGTGATCGTGGTAACGTTCGTGATTTTACTGGCCGGAGAAATCATTCCTAAATTATACGCCAATCGTTCCCAGTTGAACATGGTGATTTTCATGGCAGGTCCACTGACCTTCCTGTCTCACCTGTTTCGTCCGCTATCCGCCCTGTTGATCGGTTCCACCTCTATTATCAGCAAGCGCATGGATAAAAAGGATAATTTATCCATCGACCAATTATCCAAAGCCTTGGAATTAACCAAGGACACGGCAATCAACGAGGAAAAAGACATTTTGGAAGGCATTGTCCGTTTTGGTAATATTGATGCGGTTGACATCATCCGTCCCCGCATCAACGTGATCGCCATTGACGGGAGTTCAAGCTACCAACAAGTGAAAGAGATCATCACGGAACACGGTTACTCACGTATGCCCGTGTACGAGGAAAATCTGGATAACATCACGGGAATCCTCTACGTGAAGGATTTATTACAACATCTGGATGAGAAAGAGGACTTTCACTGGCAGACCTTAATTCGTCCGGCCTATTTTGTCCCGGAAACCAAAAAGATCAACGACCTACTGGAAGAGTTCCAAACGAAAAAGGTACACTTGGCGATTGTTGTTGATGAATACGGGGGAACCTCCGGAATCGTCACGATGGAAGATATTATCGAAGAGATCGTGGGCGACATCAACGATGAATACGACGAACAGGAAATTGTTTACACGCGGGACAAGAATGGGGCATATATTTTCGAGGCTTCCACACTGCTGAACGATTTCTACAAAATCACGGACATAGAGGAGGATTCATTCCAAGAAGTGGAGGGAGATGCAGATACCTTGGCCGGACTGATCCTTGAAATCAAGGGGGAACTTCCTCACAAGGACGAGGTGATTACATACAAAGAACATCAATTCAAAGTACTCGAAGTTGATAATAGGCGAATCAAGAAAATTCAATACAAAAAGACCGGACAAGTCCCTCTCTCGCCTATAACTGCCCCGCCGATAAGCTAGGACAAGTACTCTACAAATATACACCCCTTACATAGCATGAACACCGGTTCGTGTTCATGCTATGTATATGCTATGTTCATGCTATGTTCATGAGCTAGACTATCGGCAGGGGAAGGGATACCCAAAGGCGGGCAAAGTGACGTTCATCGAACACTTTTAATTCCCACTAAAACATTGCCTTTCCATGTGCCGTGTAAGGAACATTTATTCCCAATATCTTACACAAGGTAGGTAATAAATCCGACATCGTGTAGTTCCCTTTCAAATCGGCCTTCACTCCCGCACCGTATAAATACAGGGGAACAATCGGACGCTTGGTATGCCGGAAATAAGTATCCTCCAACTCTTTCAGTTCCGAAACCCAAGTCGGATGGATACAGAAAAAGACATCTCCACTACGTTTGTGAGAAAACGAATTCTGAACCAACCGATTTACCCCTTCCGGGAAGGAAGTGTGCGTTAATGAATAGGCTGTCATGACTTTGGCTACCCCCTCGAACTCGATCATAAAATCAGCCACCTTATCCTGCATTTCTTTCAGATTTATCTTCTTCTGCTCGATCAGATCCCGGTTCAAATAAATTTGTCCCTGATCATAATCGGAAATCCAGTCACCCGGCCCGTAAACCAAACCCAAGTAAGACTTCAACAAGGCCACAGATTTAAATATACTAAAATAATCAGAATTCACTTTAATCTTCCGCAAATCCTCCGGCATCAATTCCCGCATCTCGGAAAAGGTCACGAACAGCGTGTAGTTTCCTTTCCCGACCCGGGCATCCAACTTACTTACCAATGCCGCAAGATCCATATCCAAACGGATCAACATATCCTTCTCCTCGCTCGAATCTATCGTGAAATCCCGGGACATATAGTCTAAACAAGAAAAGTTCAGGGCCAGCAAATCCGGATCATTATCCACTCCCAACCTTTCCTCGTCAATCAATTTTTCGGCCAACACCCGTACCAATGTATTTGCGTAAGGTGTAGCTTTCAAAACCCGGTAAGTATTATATTCCTTCTTTGCCCGGGCTATATCATAATAGAAATGATTCGTCAGGCGAATACGGGCAGCCGACTTATCCTCGTCAGACAACATCATCCATCCTTTATTCACAAAATGATCGCTCTCGACCCATGTATTATACATTCTCAACCATTCGGGTAATTCCGAACGATAATAAGAAGAGGACACCCATTTACCCGTTTTCTCGCTGAACCAGATGGCCATATCGGCACTACTTCCCCCACTTAGAACAGCTTCGTCACCATTCATGGCAATACTGAACACTCGGGACATGGGATTATTCCATTTCATGGCGCTCCCCAAGCTCATCGTCTGTAAATAATCGGGAGACAAACTTTTTATACTATCCGCCTGTTGATCACCGATTTCCGTATAACGATCGGATTGAGTAGAATACTGACGTTTCCGGCGTAAACGATCGTACCACGCCCTCGACACGATCCCATGTTCCGTGGGTAACATACCCGTGTAAATCGACGCATGATCCACCCCGGTTTGCGTGTAAAAATAGTTATAATTCATATTCACCCTGGCTCCTTGTTTCATGATCCGTTTCAAACCGTTATCCGACAATTCGTTAGCATACATATCCATCCATTCCGGATAAAAATGACTGATCACCACTCCCACTATCAATTTCGGTTTTTCTTCCGCAAAAACACCAGACACCCAAGCCAATACACTCGCTAATAACAATAACTTTTTCACGATCGTTTCTATTTTATAAATTCGTATTTCTGATCCCAAGTTTCAAATCCTCAGTATAGACACAAAAATAATCAGAATATGATAATTTACAACTTATAATTCTTTCAATTCTTAATTGTTTCGTATCTTTACGGCAAGAATCTAAAATAACCATATCCATTATGACTGAGAAAAAGTGCCAGTTGACAGAAAAACTGAGGAACTATGTTTATCGCTACGGAACTGAATTATCGGACGATAAATTGAAGAAAATGGGAACTTCTCTTGAGGAGATTAACGAGAATTTCTCAGACATGGAAGACATCGCGAAGAGTATCTTCGAGCAAGAGCGTATTGCTTTTGAAAAGATATTCAAAGAATACGATTTCGACGGATGGAACGCGATTGACATTCTACTACTGGTTGGAAACGAAATCCACCAGCGCTTTTTTAACGTGTCACCTTCCGTCAGCTACAAATTAGCCGAGGCGTTCCCAGAACTATTCGAACAGCACAAGCTGGAACGTTCCAATTTTATCTACGAAAAGATTAAAATTAACATCGAAAAGGGGATGCAACAAGGTATGTATAAAAACGACGTATCAAGTGAAATGGTTGCCCGCATGTATATTGCTAAACTGAATGATATTCACAATCAAGAGATCTACCCTCCCGAAGTCTTTGATTTCGCTACCATTTTCAACAATTTGATTGACGGGGTAATCAAAACCATCACGAACGAGGATGGATGGCAATATTACAAACAGCGTAAACAACTGTATAGCGTATTAAGTTTTAACAGGTAAAAAAGAAAACAATGAGTGCAAAATATCAAATCGATGACATTGATCGCAAGATCTTGTCTCATCTTGTAAAAAATGCAAGAATTCCCTTTTTGGAAATAGCCCGGGAATGTGGCATATCCGGAGCCGCCATCCACCAACGCGTGAAAAAGATGGAAGACTCCGGTATTATCGAAGGTTCCCGTTTTATCGTGAAACCCGACGCACTTGGTTTTGGAGTATGCGCTTTTATCGGGGTTATCCTTGACCACGCTCACACCTACAAGACTGTCGTGAAAGAGATTGAAAGCATCCCGGAAGTTACAGAATGTCACTTTATCACGGGCGGCTTTACCTTCTTGATTAAATTAAGATGTAACGATCACCAGCACTTGATGGATATTCTGATCAACACGTTACAGAACATCCCCGGTATCGCTAAAACCGAAACATTCATCTCCTTGGATCAGCTTATCGAGAAACAGATAGCCCTATCCCCACAGGACAAATAGTCGTTTTAAGTTAAATCAAACCGTCATATTTTTCTTCTTCCTGGATAGTTTTGGGGCAATTACTTTCAATACTCCAGGAAGTACTTTTACCTTTACCGGGGATTCCAAAATATACGGGTCTCCATCAATATGGGCTTTATTCAAGTCTCCTTCCAAAATCGCCTCCTTGCATTGGATTTCGCTAAAATAAGGAAGTCGGGCGATCTTGGAATTCATAAAGCAATAGAGGAAACGAGGTATTTGATAATATTTAGGCCTCTTCAAAATGCAAATATCAACCAGCCCGTCCCGTAACGAGGCTTTGGGGGCTATCGAGGCATTATTTCCATACTGGGAACTATTGGCAACACTCAAAACGAAACAATCTTCCTCCCACGTTTTCCCGTCTATATGAAACACGTAACGCTTACCGGGGTAACGAAACCACATATGTATGATTGAATAGATGTAGGAGAATATACCCCGGATCTTCATCCTACTAAAAAAGTGAGCCACTTCGGCATCAAAGCCGAAACCACTCACGTTCAACGAGTAGTGGCCATTAATCTCCACGACATCAATATCCGTGGTTTCACTTTTCAAAATCTGTTTCAACGCTTTATTCATCATCTGGGAAAAGCCTAAATGACGGGCAAAGCCGTTACCACTCCCCAAAGAAATCACGCCAAAAGCAATTCCTGTATTTATCAAGGCAGTACCGATTTCATTTACCGTACCATCTCCACCTGCCGCGATGATATGCGTGTAATTCTGATGCTTGGCCTGCTCCACGATCTCTTTCGCATGCCCGGCATATTCCGTGAAACGTATATTGTACTCGATGTGTTTGTACGCCGCAATATGCCTTATCCGGTAAGGAATCTCCCAGCCCAAACCGAACCCCGATATAGGATTCACGATAAACAATATTCGATAATGAACCATTTCAATTTTAGATTTATTGATTTTAGATTTTAGATTTCCACGCACAAACCTGACACTTTTTTGTCGCAAATCATAAATCTATTCATTGTCAATTTTCAATTGCTAATTGTCTTTCCGTCCGATTCCGTAATACATATAACCGAATTCTTTCATCTGTTCCGGACTGTATATATTTCTTCCGTCAAATATAATTTTATGCTTTAATGCTTTTTCGATAAAAGTAAATTTGGGAATCTTGAATTCGGCCCATTCCGTCACCACGATCAAGGCATCGGCAGCGGTCAGCGCATCGTACATATTATCCGCGTATTCGATACGATCACCAATCCGTCTCTTACACTCTTCCATGGCCACCGGATCAAATCCTCGTACCACGGCTCCGGCCTCCACTAATTTATCAATCAACACCAATGAAGGCGCTTCCCGCAAATCATCCGTACCCGGTTTAAACGATAAACCCCACATGGCAAAACGTTTTCCCGTCAAATCCGTCCCGAAGTGTGAAGTGATCTTTCTAAACAACACGCTCTTTTGTTTCTCGTTCACCCGCTCCACCGCTTTCAGTAACTCTAAGCTATGTCCATGATCATCTCCCGTACGAATCAACGCTTTCACGTCCTTCGGGAAACAAGATCCCCCGTAACCGCATCCGGCATTCAGGAACTTCTTCCCGATACGAGAATCACTACCGATACCTTTCTTCACGGCCTCCACGTCAGCCCCGACAATCTCGCACAAATTAGCAATGTCATTCATAAACGAAATACGGGTAGCCAGCATCGAGTTCGCCGCGTATTTAGTCATTTCCGCCGATAATATATCCATGAAATAAATCGGTGTGTTATTCAATATAAAAGCATGGTATAAACGTTCCATGACCCGACGGGCACGATCGCTCTCCACCCCGATCACCACGCGATCCGGAGAGATAAAATCGTTCACCGCATCCCCTTCCTTCAAGAATTCCGGATTAGAAGCCACGTCAAATGCCACCTCGACACCTCGTTTTTCCAAAGCTGCTTGAATTACTCCTTTCACCTTGTAATTCGTTCCCACGGGCACCGTTGATTTCGTCACCACGACAATATAATCATTTATGAGTTCCCCGACTTCACGAGCCACATCCAGCACGTAGTGCAGGTCCGCACTCCCATCCTCATCAGGTGGGGTTCCCACGGCAATAAAAACAGCATCTGCATCCTTCAATGCCTCTTTCAACGACGTAGTGAAAAAGAGGCGTCCGTCTTCCCGGTTCCGGGTAACCAACTCTGCCAACCCTGGTTCATAAATAGGCATTCCCCCATTATTCAACAACTCGATCTTGGCATTGTTAACATCGACACACGTTACAGTTACTCCCGTTTCGGCTAAACACGTTCCGGATACAAGTCCGACATAACCGGTTCCAACAACAGCTATTCTCATATTATCTATTTTATCTCCCTAATTAGGGTCTGATTTTTCGCTCTCGCAAAAATATAAATTTAAAATGAACAATAAGTTCCCATACCGTTTTTTTATTTAATTTTGCCTTAACGATAAAATAAACATTAGCAGCATGAAAAAAAGAATTCTTCTTTTTCCTTTACTATTCTTGATGATCACGATCTTTTCGTGCAAAGATAAAACCAAGGAACAAAGCAAGCTAGAGTATAGCAAATACATTTCCGGCTTTACACAGGGAATGATAAAATCTTCCGACCCGATCTATGTTCGGTTGGAAAATAACATTCTACAAACCGGGGACAGCCTTCCCGTGCAAGTTGAAAAATTACTAAAGATCTCCCCGAAAGCAGAGGGAACCGTATCTCTACGGGACGGTAACATTATCGAGTTTACCCCCACCAAGCCTCTAAAAAACGGGCAAACATACGACATCAGTCTCTACCTGGACAAACTCTGCAAAGTCCCTACCGACTTGTCAACCTTCCGTTTCAGCGTGAAAGTCCTCCCTCTCGTATTCGCGTTCCAAGAAGGCAGCTTGAACATCGACCCCACGGATAACAACAGATTTTCCTACCGGGCCTCCATCACGAATTCTGATGCCGTGGCCCCCGCCGAAATAGAACTACTCGTGAAAGCGACGATCAATGGTTTGTCCCACAAACTAGAATGGGAACACACGCCCTACATCCACTACTTCACGGTTCCGGACATCAGTCGGACAAACGAAACACAATCACTGGAGTTAAGTTTCAATAAAAAGGTGAAAAACGGGAACGATTTGATCGTGGAGATCCCCGGTTCAAAAATATTTTCCGTACTGGAAGTCAAAGCGAGTGATGAAAACTCCCAGACCATAGACGTCACCCTCTCGGACAACGTGGATGCCTCTCAAGATTTACAGGGATTAATCACCGTGGACGGGGTAAATCGCCTAAACTTCAACGTGCAGGGTAACATTATCCGAGTATATTCCAACGAACGGGATAAGATGCAAGGTGTCGTTCAAGTAAATATCTACAAAGGTATCAAAAACTCATTCGGTGAAAAATTGAAATCGGATGCCACCTACAACGTCAGTTTCGCCTCCGCCAAACCTGCTGTTGCCTTTATCGGCGAGGGAACATTTACGCCGGCCGAGGGAAACGTGCTGATCCCCTTCTCCGCGGTAGCGTTGAAAGCCGTGCAATTGCGGGTCGTGAAGGTATTCAACCAAAACATGAACTTCTACTTGCAAGACGGTAATTATAATTACAGTAGCGATTACCAACTACGCCGGGTGGGATGTATCATTCTGGATAAGAAAATCCCACTTGAAAAAGAAGGACACCCAATAAATGCGAACAAATGGCAGGACTACACGATAAACCTGGCAGACCATATACAACTGGAAAAAGGAGTTATCTACCGGGTTCAACTGAAATTCCAAAAATCCTACACAACCCTAGCCTGCGCTAACGAGGGGGATGGAATCACGGAAAACGATTGGGATTCCCAGTCTGATTATGACTATTATGATGACGACGATTATTACTATAATTACCCGTCCGACTACTCGTGGGAAGAACGGGACGATCCCTGTTCCAACTCTTATTACTACGTGTCCGATCGTTTCCCCAGAAGAAACTTGATTGTCACCTCACTCGGCCTCACCGCCAAAACCGGAAGTGACGGTAAATACGTGGTAGCCGTGAACGACCTGCTCACGGCTGCACCCGTGGAAAGTTGCAAGATACTCTTCTTCAATTACCAGAACCAGAAGATTGATTCTGCCGTAACCAACAATTCGGGAATCGCAACCGCACGAGTACAAGGGAAACCGTTCATCGTGCTTGCCATCAAGGGAAACGACAAGGCCTATTTAAAAGTAAGCGATGCAACTTCTCTATCATACAGCAACTTTGACATCAGTGGCGAAGTCGTGCAACAGGGAATAAAAGGTTTCATTTATGGAGAACGGGGCGTGTGGCGTCCGGGAAATGAAATACACCTCTCTTTCATGCTGGAAGACAAAGAGAAGGTGATTCCCGTGGGACACCCCATCATTGCCGAACTCTACGACCCGAATGGTAACGTGGTTCAAACGAAACGGGAAGGACGTAACGAACACGGTCTCTATTGTTTCACTTTCAAAACAGACGAGCAAGCCGTCACGGGTTACTGGCGGGCAGTTGTACGTATCGGGGGAGTCTCCTTCTGGAAAACCGTCCGGATCGAAAGTATCAAACCGAATCGCCTCAGTATCGTGACCAACCTGTCGAATGACATTTTGGGAAATGGTATCCCGGATAATTCCATTCCCGTGCAAACCCGTTGGTTGCATGGAGCCAAAACCAGCTCGCTAAAGGTCAACACCGAATTAAAGTTATCCCAGAGTAACACCACGTTCCCGGGATACAAAGAATATAGTTTTGATGATCGATCTCGTTATTTTAACGCGACCACAACGACCTTCTTTGAAGGAACTACTGATGCGGAGGGTAATTTTACCCTATCGGCTGATGAAATCAGCACGGAGAACGCACCGGGAATGTTGAATGCACTCCTCACGCTACGGGTATTCGAACCCGGTGGGGACTTCAGCATCACGACAACCGGATTCAAATATTCACCTTATGAAGAATATGTCGGCGTGAAACTTCCTGATTCCGAGGACAACTGGTACTCTGCCGGCAAACCGATCCCCATCGCGGGAGCCGTGCTTACGGCCGACGGGAAGCCGGTATCTGACAGAGAAATCGAAGTTGAAGTCTATACCTTGGAATGGCGCTGGTGGTGGGATTCCGAAAGAGACAACATCGGATCGTACGTGAACCGCTCCTACCGTAAACCGGTCTTCAATAAAATCGTGAAAAGCCAAAATGGCAAATTCAATATTGACGTTACCTGCAACCAGTGGGGACGCTACTACGTGATCGCGAGAGATAAATTCTCCGGCCATTCCTCCGGAACTACCTTCTACGTGAGTTCTTGGCGGAACGACATGAACATCCCGGGTATGGCCACCCTACTCACCTTAACCAGCGATAAGAAAGCATACCGTGCCGGAGAGAAAATAAAAATCACCTTCCCTTCTTCTGAGGGTAGCGTGGCGCTCGTGAGCGTTGAAAACGGGAAAACCGTGAAAGACATATTCCGTGTACCTACATCTGCCGGTTCCACCTCTTTCGAGATCGAGGCGACCAGTGAAATGTGTCCCAATATCTACGTCAATGTCTCCCTCATTCAACCTCACAAGAATCGGAACAATGACAAGCCGATTCGTCTGTATGGCGTACTGAACATCAATATTGACGATCCTAACTTACGCCTGACCCCAAAGATCGATATGGCACAGGAACTTCGCCCGTCACAGGATTTCACGGTTTCCGTGAGCGAAAAGGACGGAAAACCAATGACTTATTCCATTGCCATTGTTGATGAAGGATTGTTATCCCTGACCTCCTTCAAGACCCCGAACCCCTTCCCGGCATTCTATGCCAGAGAGGCTCTCGGAGTAAAGACGTGGGACTTCTACGATGATGTCATCGGAGCCTTCGGGGGACGTTTGGAGAAAGCATTTGCCGTGGGAGGTGACGAATCCCTGGAACCGGAAGAAAACCGGAAAAGCGATCGTTTTACTCCCGTGGTAATCTTCAAAGGCCCGTTCACCATCAAGAGCGGGGAAAAGAAAACGCACACCTTCCGGATGCCGGAATACATCGGGGAAGTACGCACAATGGTCGTTGCCGAAGACAACGGATGCTATGGTTCCGCCTCGCAAAGCACGAAAGTCAACAAACCGTTGATGCTCAACGTCACGATGCCTCGTTTGTTCACCCCGGGAGACGTGATCGAAATTCCGGTAACCCTGTTCGCCATGAAAGAGAACATCAAGAATGTTACCGTGAACATCAAAACCGACGATAAGATCGAAATCATTGAACCCGCAAGCAAAGAAGCACACTTCTCCGGCACGGGAGAACAGATCATATTCTTCAAGGTAAAAATCAAGGAAAACATCGGAAAATCCACGTTGACCTTCACGGCACAAAGCGGTTCGGAGAAAGCCCATTTCAGCTGTGATGTTGACATCCGCATACCGAATCCCAAGGTGACCCGGGTAGACGCACGGGAAGTGGCAAGCGGTGAATCCATCACATTCAACAACACGATGGAAGGTTTGGAACCCGCCTCATTCCTCGAAATCACCTCTATCCCGGCACTTAATTTGGAACAACGTCTCGGCTACTTGATTCGTTACCCGCACGGATGCGGAGAGCAAATCACCTCTGCCGTGTTCCCGCAGCTCATGCTCGACCGAATTATGGACCTCAGCGAGGCTCAAAAAGTTACCGCAGAATTGCACGTGAAAGACGTTATCACCCGCTTGCGCAACTACCAAGTAAGCAACGGTGGGTTCAGCTACTGGTCGAACTCCAGCTACGTTTCAGACTGGGTTTCCACCTACATCACGGACTTCCTGATTCAAGCCGAGAAAGTCGGTTATCGAATCCCGACTTCCATGAAAAACTCCGCTCTTGACTACCTGGCAAAACAAGCAAATGCTTGGCGACGGGGGGATTACTACTCGGAAATCGAACAATCCTACCGCCTCTACGTGCTTGCACTTGCCGGTAAACCCAATATGGCAGCAATGAACCGGATGAAGGAAGATACCTACAAAAACCCGATCGCCCGCTGGCAACTGGCAGGAGCCTACGCCTTGGGCAAACACGAAAAGATTGCCAAAGCGTTGATCGCCAATCTTCCGGCAGAAGCTGAACTATATCGTCAGCTTGGCAGATGTTACGGCTCTGACCTTCGTGACAACGCGATCATCATGCAAAGTATGATCAACATGGACATGAAAGACGAGGCATACAAGCTCATGCAGAAAATGGCCCGCAAATTCGCCTCTAACGAATGGTTGAGTACCCAAGAAAGTGCTTTTGGCCTGTGTGCCATCGGCAACTACGTGGAACGCTACTTCAAGGATGGTAACGGCATTGATGTCCAGATCGGGAAAGACAACTACAAGACGGCAAAAACCGTGTTGCAAAAAGAGTTGGCCGTGAAGAACAACAAATCGGAAGTGACCGTGAAAAACAACTCTTCGGGAACACTCCACGTGCGCACCATCAACAGCTCCACGCCATTGGGAGTGATCACGCAAAGCGAAATGTCCGGGTTGAAAATGACGGTCAATTACTACCGCAACGGCACTCGGAACAACGAACTCAATTATAAACAAGGAGAAGACGTCGTGGCCGAAATCACGATCCAGAATACCGGCAATATCGGTTTATACGAGGAATTGGCATTAACTTTCATGTTCCCCTCCGGTTTCGAGTTCCTCAATGAACGTCTCACGACAGGCGTGAACCCGTTCCAAGGAACCGACAACGTGGACATCCGGGATGACCGGGTATACCTCTATTTCTCGTTGAAACAAGGCCAATCGAAAACTTTCAAACTTCGCTTTAATGCAGCGTACTCCGGAACTTACCTACTTCCGGCCATCACCTGCTCGGCGATGTACGATAACTCGATTACCGCCACCCTACCGGGGAACACGATCACGATAAACAGAGAGTGATTAATTTTAAATTTTAGATTTTAGATTGAATGATTTCTGAATAAACAAAGGCCTTGTGTACCAGTTTTCAGTTTCTTCAATCTAAAATCTAAATTAATAACCTGCAACTTGTAACCTACCAACCTCTAACTTGACTTCGGCAACATTTAATACATTTTTAAGAAAAAATTCATGCTTATTATTTAGAAATAGTCTACATTTGTCAAGCAAACGATTTAGATATGCGTCGAGAAAATGTAAATAAACTGATACACTTGTTCCTGCTAGCTCTGTTTTTGAGCTATTACGGAAGTATCACCTTTTTCTCGCATTATCACGTGGTTAACGGAGTCACGATTGTCCATTCCCATTTCTTTTGCGGTCACACCGATGCTGACGGGAAAGCCGATCACACGCACTCCCCCAAGGAGCTGACGTTAATCGCCTACTTAACCACTTTCATCACCTTGATTAGTGCCGCTTTGGTCGTACAGATCTCTTTCTCGATAACCCTGAGACATTACCATATCCGGAATCAGGCAGATGAACCGGACAAACATATTTTCACCTTAAGCCAACTCAGGGCCCCTCCCATTCTTGCATAATTATTTCTCCAGACTAAAAAGCATTTCTCAAAGAAATGCAAGGGACTATAATTGTCTCCAGGCGGGTAGGTCTCATGCCAAGCCATACTTTTTCCAAGAAGGGAAAATTATGGCCAAATATTAGGACATCCCTCTTGTTATCAGTCTAGTAAGCACAAAATTGCGTGCTTTCTTCTTAGAAAAAAATACCCCTCTTTCCCGGACAGGAATGAGGTATAAAATAATTACGTACAAATGAAAAACTTACTTACACTCGTTATATTACTTTTCCCAGCCCTTTACGGTTGGGCTGATGAGGAAAACACCGTGAAGAAAACCACGGATGCTCATATCACCGGACACATTATCCTGAAAAAAACCGGTGAACATCTCCCCTTCATGACCATATTGTTGAAGGGAACCAACATCGGTACGGCCACGGACGAAACCGGGCATTTTTTCTTGAAAAACCTGCCGGAAGGAAAATACACACTCCGCGTACAAGGGGTTGGTTATAAAAGTGCAGAGAAAGAAATCGTGATCGTGAGAGGGAAAACCCAAGAAGTTAACTTCGAAATCAGCGAGGATGCCGTTATGCTTGATGGAGCAGTGGTCACCGCTAACCGGAATGAAACGGATAGAAGGGAAGCCCCCGTTATCGTCAATGTACTATCACCCAAAGTATTCGAGAACACGAACTCCGTATGTTTGTCCCAAGGATTAAACTTCCAGCCGGGCCTACGGGTTGAAAACAACTGCCAAAACTGCGGTTTCCAGCAAGTGCGCATCAACGGGCTGGACGGTCCCTATTCCCAGATATTGATTGACAGTCGCCCTATGTGCAGCTCGCTTGCCGGAGTGTACGGCTTAGAACAAATTCCCGCCAATATGGTAGAACGAGTAGAAGTACTACGGGGTGGAGGCTCCGCCCTCTTCGGGTCAAACGCCATCGCCGGAACAATCAACATCATCACGAAAGAACCCTTGTACAATTTTTTTCAGGTTGGGCACACTCTTTCCGCCATTGACGGGGAAAGTTTTGACAACGTGACCTCCTTCAACGGGGCCATCGTCAACGATCAACGGGATGCCGGAATCTACCTGTTCGGAATGGTTCGTGACCGCCAAGCTTACGACCACGACGATGATGGTTTTTCCGAACTGGGAAAAATAAACAGCACGACACTCGGTTTCAAGACGTACTACAAACCGACCCATTTCAGTAAATTCACCCTAGAATATCATCATATCAAGGAATTCCGTCGAGGAGGAAACAATTTAGACAGACCACCTCACGAGGCCGACGTGGCAGAGCAAGCCGATCACAACAGGGAGCTTGAACTACACACTCTCGTCAAAGGACTACAAACACCGCTTGAACGTGTACTCTTCCATCCAGAACATAGGACGTGAATCCTACTATGGAGCCGGACAAGACACGAACGCTTACGGGAAGACCAAAGACTTCACGGTTGTGGGCGGAGCCCAGTATTCCTACGACTTCGACAACTTCCTGTTCATGCCCTCTTCCCTCACCGCGGGAGTAGAGTACTCCTACAATAAACTGAACGACCTCATGCTAGGTTACCACAGGGAAATCAATCAAGAAGTTTCCGTGTACAGCGCATACCTTCAGAACGAGTGGAAAACCGGACAATTCAGTTTTCTATTAGGCGGACGTCTGGATAAAAACTCGGAAATCGACGATCCGATATTCAGTCCCCGCTTAAACATTCGTTATAACCCGATCCCCGATTTAAGCCTGCGAGCAAGCTATTCCGAGGGATTTCGGGCTCCCCAGACCTACGATGAAGACCTTCACGTGGCAGCCGTCGGCGGGGAAGTGACCCTAATACAAGTGGCAAAGGACTTGAAGACCGAACGTTCCCGCAGTTACAGTGCATCCGTGGATTACTACACCACCTGGGGCCCCGTACAGATCAACCTCCTACTGGAAGGATTCTACACCAGCCTCCACAACCCCTTCGTGCTGGAAGAGATCGAATCGGATGACGAGAACAAAATACTGGAACGCCGTAACGGGTCGGACGCCGTGGTGAAAGGATTCAACCTTGAAGGCAAGATCGCCCCGCACAAATCCGTACAACTACAATTCGGGGCCACCCTGCAAAGTAGTAAATACGATGAACCCGTCGCATGGAGTAAAGACCCCGACGTGGAAGCCTGTCGCAAACTGTTACGCTCACCCGATCAATACGGCTACGCCACGCTAAACCTGCTCCCGTTCAAAAACTTCTCGGCAGCCCTCTCCGGGACTTACACGGGTTCCATGTACGTGGGGCACTCGGCCGGGTACATCGAGAAAGACGTGTTGGAAAAAACGGACTCCTTCTTCGACGCCACGATTAAACTGGCATACGACATCAAGGTTGGCAGAGGTTACACAATTCAGTTCAATATCGGGATGCAAAACGTGTTCGACAGTTACCAGAACGATTTCGACAAGGGGGAATTCCGAGATTCCGGTTACATTTACGGTCCGGGCTTGCCAAGAACTTATTTTGCAGGCCTGAAATTCGGAATATTCTAAAAATACAGTATCAAGATTTCACTTTATCGACAAAGGGCCGAACTCGCAAGGTTCGGCTCTTCCTCCTTAGTATTAAAGCGTACTTGCCTCGGTATTTCACTGGTGACTCGTTAATATATCCTTCACGTTTCAAGATAAAATCAAATAAAAATACACCACCGCCATCCATCCACTTCCCGTTAACTTCCCGTTGACTTTCCATTGACTTACTAACGAGACACACCTACAACACCTATTCAATCACGGCAAAATACCAACGAAAGTACATGAAAAAAGCCATACCTTTTCGGCATGGCTTTTATTGAATATAGAATGTTGGTTATCTGATCTTTCCCGTTATTCAACCACACATTCACTAACTTCTTCTGTCGCCACCATCTTACTCTTATCCTGGTTCAAACCCTTGTTTTCACCCGTTTCACCAGTATTTTTCAGGGTATAGGTTCCACTATCTTCCCGGTTAACCGTTTCTGAAGTGTTTTTCCCGTATTCAGTCCAGAGCAGTTTTACCGGTACAGACGTCTGTCCCTCAGGCACGATAGATGTCAAGTCGAAAGAAACCCGTCCCCGACCCCAGGAATAATTCCCTCGATCGTTACCCGTGTCAGGCCTTTCACCGTAAGCATTATGACGCAAGGTCACGTAAACCGTGTCATTATGAGCCACCACGTCATCCTGTACCAAATTAATGAAGTGTTTCTCTTTAGACCCGTCTTTTACCGGAATCCGGAACTCGACATTCAAGTATCTTCCACCGAACCACGCTTCCCGCACGTTGATCGGATCATTACCAATACTATCTTGCCGTACTTCCTCATCTTCATTAATAAAAGACTGTTTTACCGGCACCTTCGTCAACACGTCATCAAACCCGTAAAGACGAATGTAATAATTCATATTACCTTCCAACCCGGTCTCGTCACGTTCGCTACCCACGATCGAGTAATTCACGTACACCCGAAGATCTTCTTCCACCCCGTCAAAATTAATAGGCATCCCTTCCGTCACGATCAGCCGGTTACCATCGTCCCGACGAATGGCAAACTTGGAACGGCTTCCATTATCAATTTTTTCGAGGTTACCATAACTAAGCCATGAGCTACCTCCGCCCACGTAGTAATATTCGTCATCATCGTCACAAGCCGTAAAACCCATCACGATCAACGAACAAATAAGTGCAAATTTCCATGTTTTATTTTTCATAGCTGTTTTTTTAATACATTAAATAGATGCTTACATTTTTAGAAAGTTGCGTCAACAGGCTATATTATTGCTTTTTTTAAAATTCGTTTCAAAATATTCAGACCCTCAAAAGCAACAAGTTACCAAATATTAAAACACCCCAGAACAAGGCCAAAACCGACAACTTGTAACTTGCAACATACAACTAAATCTATATCTTTGTAACAAAATAATGCCTATGAAATACTCGCTCGTTATATTTTCTTTCTTATTTCTGATTATTTTCACGTTTTCCTCCACGGCACAGGAAACGGCCAAGGCAAACAAGGGAGAAGGAGTTCTGCAATTTTTAAAACGTTTCAATCGCACGAAATCATTTCATTTCGACCGTTTCATCGAACTGAACCGGGATAAGCTGGACAAAAATAACGGGCTAAAACTCGGTGTCACATACACCCTCCCCCCTTTGCAAAACGAGGGTAACGAACCTCTATTCGGAGAGAAATTGGCAAAATATACCATTGATTCCGACGAGTTAAACGGGGCCTGCTTTTATCTCGTGAGCGGACACGGGGGACCGGATCCCGGGGCCATCGGAGAATTACGAGGCCACCCGTTACACGAGGACGAGTACGCCTATGACATCATGCTCCGTCTGGCCCGTAACCTCATGTCAAAAGGAGCCAAAGTACACATCATTATCCAAGACGCGAAGGACGGCATACGCAACGACAAATTCCTTGACGTCAGCGACAGGGAAACCTGTATGGGACAAGTCATTCCCTTGAACCAAGTCAAACGTCTGCAACAACGTTGCGACAAGATCAACGAACTATTCAAGAAAGACAAGGAACACTATCGCCGGGCTCTTTTTATTCACCTCGACAGCCGGAGCGAGAGTAAGCAAATTGACGTGTTTTTCTATCATTACGACGGAAGTGCCAAGGGCAAACATCTGGCAAACACGCTACAAAATGTTTTCAACCGGAAATACGACAAGCACCAACCTCTCCGGGGTTTTTCCGGCACCGTGTCCCCACGTGACTTGTTCGTAATCAAGCAATCCCTGCCCGTTGCTGTCTTCGTCGAGCTTGGCAATATCCAGAACAGCCGGGACCAGCAACGTTTCCTACTGGACGATAACCGACAGGCTCTAGCAAACTGGATGTGCGAGGGACTTATCGAAGATTATAAAAACTACAAGAATAAATAATTGGTGATTATATACCATTTTGTCGTGAAATGCGAATTCCGGAATACCCCCAAGTATTACTACTCGTTATCAAATGAAAAAAGGATGAACACCTAGGGTAAACATCAAATAATCACAGGCTAAAAACTTATTAACTGCAATGCAAATACGTTCGTGAACGTCTTTGAAACGTCTTTGATTCGAAGTTAATACGTCTTTAATCCCTAAGTACATCGAATACGCAACGAGTAAACACCGTGTTTTATCCTGAAAAGTTTATTGTAAACTGGAGTAAACCAGTTTTAGGAAACTACAAGACATTTATTGTTTCCTCCTCAATTACTGCAGCTGTATTTTGAGGGTTAAGTAATTTTATAACATAAAGTTTTCCAAGATAAAACGACTACTCTGTTTTTATCCATCGAGTAAACCCTAAATCAGGTATATCGACAGGCTCTTTTAATTCGTCTAAAATTGAACATGCCAGTTGTCTTATCTGTTTCCACAATTCCCCATGCTCAAAATACGTTAAAGACCAAAATAATGGTTTTCCAGACATTTTTTCAAATAACAGATCTAATTCTCTTAACAATTCAAATCCTCGAACCGATACCATTGAGTTCTGTTTTATTTGAGGTACCATTAAATAAACATCATCAAAACCCAAAGCTATTTCATCCGGAACCAGAACGAAATCAGGCAACACTTGTATTTGCTTTTCTGCTGGTAAAGCAATTAATTTCAGATTCTGAACAAGTACATAATAAATATCTTTCGCATCCATTTCATTACTATTTAAAAATTCTAATACTTTTTTGTCCCCTCAAAAACTTTCGAGTAAGGATATCAGCGTGTTACCGCTCGCATGACACAATACCCGCATACATCCAGGGTGATCCAATTTCATGTAATAGTAAACGTAACCGCCCGTCGATTTACGAGTTAAACCCTCGGGATGCACCAGGTAAAGCAACGTCTCGCCCGAGTACACCAGGGGGCCGCGATAATAAGTCAAAGAACTCCCGACTTGTGTCGCCAGCTTCTCGCCGGAAGACGTGTAAATATAAGAAACTTTTTCATTACCTACACGCACTTCTTCCGGCAAGTTCAAGATATTATAACTGATACTCGCTCCTCGAAGACCGTCAACCGTCAGGTTACCCCCGGCATCGTAAGCGTAAGATGTCCCGTTATTGATCTTGCTTACCTGGTTACCGTCATACGTGTAAGACAATGACGAGGCGACTCCACTCGAACTCGTGCGGGTGAGCGAAGTCAGGTTACCGTTCAGATCGTACGTGATGTCTTTCTCGGCAAAACTCGAATGGGCATTCCAGGTCGTACCCGATTTCTTGTAAAGATGTGCCCCGGTTAACTGGCTTGAAGAATCGTAATTATAACTATACAAGTCGGTGACGTCACTACCGTTTCCCCACTTGACGTGACTCACGTTACCGTTATAACGGGGGGTGACCTTACCCGACAACCCGGTCTCGATATGCTCGAATCCCACCTCGTATGAGAAATTTCTTGAACGGGCAGCGACTTGCCGCCCGGCAATGTCATACGTGTATGTTGTCGTGTCCAGATCGTTGTGAATCATTTTACGGGAAACCCGGCCTAGGTCGTCATACTCGTAACTCGATAGCGTCACGAGCCCGTTAGCGTTATCGCCCGTGACTTGTTGTTTTACACGAAGCAAGCGTCCAAGATTGTCATACTCCAAATACCGGTTATACTCGTTGACAACGCTCCCGATCGTCTGCTTCACCTTGATCCGGGTCACGTCACCACTGAAATTATGAAGGTTAGAAGTGATCTCCACTCCCGAGGGGTAGAGCTGTTTAACGGTCTGGATAGCGTTGTATTTCTTGTCAAAGTAAGTAACCGTTTTCAACCACGTGTTACCGGTGATTCCCAGCACCTTGTTTTTAACTCCCGTGACCAAACCTTTCACCCGGTCGGATTTCTCCGCTCCCAGGGATTCCGACGTGGAGAATGACATATCACTGGCTCCGGCCCACGAGTAATCATCATAATAGTTAATTGTCAGGCAAGCGTTCTCGTCCGCCACGACGGGGTAAGTGTTATTCGTGTAACCGTGAAGGGCGGTTCCCCGCATTTCACCGAAAACGACCTGTGTCGCCAAGGCTGTCTTGTGAGCGGATTCCGTGCCGGTACATGTTCCAGTGATCACGGGGCGATCCATCTCGTCATACTTGGTAAATAACCATTTACCCTCAACACGCATTCTTGCATCCTGCACCAAAACCGCCCGTCCTCGCTTATCGTAAAGATAAATGGTACAGCCCGCTCCCGGTACATACAATTTATACGGTTTGTTTAGCTCGTTGTACTCCGTGTAATAACATAACTTCGATAACTGTTCCAATGTTCTTGTCCCGGAGGTAAACTCGGCATCTTGCAAGGGAGATATGACATAACGTTGACGATTTAAATCATCGTAAATATAGTATGTTTTTACCTCATCCTGAGATTTACAAATCAAATTACCTTGAAAATCGTAATATTCCAAGTACTTCACGCTCTCCGCATCAGTTACTTGTTTCACGATAAGTTCCCGGTACGAGTAATTTCCCTCCAGCTTAACAGAAGACCCATCAAGCACGTATTTTTTTACATTATCCCCGGTTGTGTATTGTCGTACATTGGTTTTCACGGTATGTCCGCTACCCATTTTAAGCTTTTCCCCGTAAGAATTTTGTTCCACGACTTGATCTTCGGGACGGTTACTATACTTCGTCTCAGAATAAGCGTAATGATTTACCCCGAACTTATTCGTGTAGTATTCATTTTGTTCCGAGAGGGCAAATTTCCGATACCCTTGATTCTCCCGCACGCTAAAAGGCAAATAACTCTTGGATACACGTCCGGTACTATCATAAACAATAGATTGTATGATATCATAACCACCTACAGAATTATCTTCTTGCCTAAGCTGAATTTCCCGCCCTAAACCATCATAATAAACATACGTCGAAACAGGGTTTTCTTCATTAACATACACGCTCTCTTTCACGTAATTAGCACCCCCCACGTTCTTATCCACATAAAGACTCCCGTTCATCGGTATGATTGTATCCCAATAATGAGCTTCCACGTGATATGTCCCACCTCCTGAAAGATCCTTAAATTCCACTGGCTCAAGAGTACCAATTCGCTCCGTTACAAAAACACTATCCCGAAAAAGTCTATATACTACACTTAGCTGGGCTCCATCTAATTTTAACGAATAACGATCTCCATACATGTCACCTTTCAACAACTGATAACGTTCAATAGGATAAACGGTAGGCTCCGTTAGAACCCAAATGCGATATTGTTTTCCTCCTGTTCCATTATCCAAGGAAAGAAACACTTCGCTCTCCCATTCCACTCCTTTAATATTCGGGCCAGACATCAAGTGAATTGCATTGTTGACTCTTCGAATTTTGAATCCCGGACAACAAGTAGACTTACCCATGTTGATTTCTTGTATCATCTTGTCCAATTGTCTTTTTTGATCCTCACTCATCAAATCAATAAAAGACACTTTCTCCATATAAAAGCCACATCCCGGTCTTAGAGGCCCTACCGGAGGGAGAATTCCCTCCAGATCATTTTGTTTCGTACATAAACCTGCTTTTAAAAATGGGAAATAAGATATATTTATATTCCCGTTCATAGTTCTCTCTCCATAACCTTTCTTCTTGGCTCTCACGTAATAAACCCCTTCCGTAAATACTTTCTCGAATGTTATGGGAAATCCAGTACCTTGTATCGTGTCATTATCGATATAATAAGACACTCCTACTTGAGAACCGCTCAACGTTACTTGTGTTTTACGTCCGGGAAATGCACTGAAAAGTTCACAATCCGAGGTAACGTTAAAGATAGTAACCGGATCGACTTTCTTAGATTGAATAATTAATGCACCATCTTCACTCCCGTTATCTAATATAATTTGTCGTGCTTCATAAGTCGAATTAGGCCTAACCCCAAAAATAAGTGTTCCCGAGTAATAATCACCCTCTACATTATAATCATCAAGTACTAAATTCAGCACTAAAATCCATGTTATTTCACTTTCTTCCAATTGGTAATTTACGAAATCTTTCAGCACCTGCATCAACTCGCCGTTCTCTCTCCCGTATGTTTTAAAATCAACTTCACAATATCCACCATCATCGTTTACCTCAAAAACATTGCTCCCAAATTCAGAAACAGGCACGACAATTTGAGCCTCCGTGAAAGTTGCCAGAAAACACAATATTGATGCGAGAGAAATGCACCTTAAAAGTTTTATTATATATCTATAGTATTCCATACCTTTGTTCATTTACAACTTGTACAATAATTATTTCCAGTAACCACTATTTAAAATGGTTTAATAAAATACTCGTACTCCTTGACCACTTTCCGATCATCATCAAGAACTCGCAACAAACGCCCGAACACATCATACTCGTAATATATCGTATTACCATTCGTATCCATTTCCGAGGTTAAGCCGACTCCGGGAATATACGTGTATGTCGTCATCATGGCATTTCGGGGCATTATCCGCACCTCATCTATCGGGTACGATGAACTATTAATCGTGTGGCTCGTGGTGGAAGACGCTACCGTCAGTTCCTGCTCCACGAGTTCCCACTTCTCGCCGGACCTTTTCCAGTAAGATAGAATATACGATCCCGGTTTAAAGTTCGAAAGATTAATCGTGTAACTTTGAGAGTAAACCTTATTTCCCGTTTTAGCCGTTTTAAGTATTGTCGCACCTATTTCATCTTCGAAACTGGTATAAAATACCTGATTTTCCCGGGTTGTACTTCTCGGATGATACACCGCATTTTTCACCATAGCCACGGGTAAAGAAAAATTATAACCGTATATCATGGATTCTGCCAAACCTTGATCTTTATGAAAACATGTCAGGTTTAATCTTCCATCGTAATGATCATAATAATCCACAAGAGTATAACGATTATCGTGATAAAAATTCTTGGAAGAGTTGATTCCCGACATGGAGAAATCAGTTGTATCAATCGGCACGGATGCAAGAGTTTTACCCTTTGCCAAAACCGGCAATCTTTCATTCTTATCGTTCGTGACTAATTTATACAAGAGTAATTTCCCCTCGATAACTTTATCATTCTTGATCTTTATTCTCTCAATAGGCTTTGCCAGCACTCCGGCTTGAAGTAACGCATCTAACGTGTTACTTTCCACGATTCCCGAAAGATTATCTTGAGCTTGAAAGCTAAACGGGTATCTCGTCTTTACACGATACGTATCCCCCCTATCGTAAACCACTTTCTCCTCTACAGGCAAATAATAAGTCGGATCATACGTGTATTTCGTGACTGTCGTGGGAATATCAATCCCTGTTATTCTCACCGAGTCAACATATATCGGTTCAGACAACCAACTATAAACAATCAAATTAGACAACAACGCCCCGGTTGGCATATTATATTCATGAACATAGTATCCTTTAATCTCTTTCCGAATATGTTTCTTGAATTCATATTTATATTGCACCCTCTTCACTTCCTGCCTCGTGGAACTATATTGTATTTCTTCTTTTAATAACCCTCTCCTCCAAAACCTCGACGAGTTCGGGAACACCGTGGGAGCGTCATTACTTATTCCTTCGCTTTCTACTCGATTAATATGACGTATAGAGGGTTCGTCAGGTCCATCCATCAAATCCGTGTAACTAGAGACAATCTTTGAACCATTACTTAAAGTTTCGGTAACCGTAGAGTAATAAACACTCGTATTTTTATCATCATGGAGGTAACAAAATTTCCCCCCGGTATTCCAGTTATCTGCATAATCATTATTACTATAGATTATCACCCCGGAACCATTAGCATAGGAATAATTCGTGGTAAGGCAATTACCGGCGCCATCGTATCTTTTGATATTTTTAACCCGAACCCCGCCCACGATAGAGCCATTGATCAGTTTATTATTCTCGTACTCGTAATCCACGTACCCACCAAGATTATTATAGACCCTGGTTAAAATATTTGCTGTCGTGTGAGCGAAAGATGGAGATCTATCCGCTCCTTCCGTTGGGAAAAACGTGGTATTCGATTTCCCATTATAATATCCCCAATGGTCAAAATCTTTACTGTCCCTGGCAGGTAAGTTTCGTGACGTGTTGTACTCGAATTTACCCAACATCAATTTACTTGTTGAATTTAATTCATCCACCTCATCCAATTTTAGACGCTTATGCCCAGAAGTCGCTTGAAAATAAGAATACAGAAATTTGATCGACTTCAGATATTCCTGATTTGAAACAATTGTTATTTCATTCAATTGTCGGCCATTAGGAAGTTCATGCCCTCCAACTTGCGATGTGAAACTAAGTTTTCCATTTCCCCAAGTAATATACTGCAAATAATAAGGAGATGACCTGTATTGCATTGATTTATCAATTATAGGGTCATTGTTCTTACGATAATAATTATAATTGGAGTAACTAATTTCACCGCCACGAAGATAATCAAAAGAGACTTCATTTCCCGAAAGAGGTTTTATCTTTGTCAAGTGCCATGTTGAAATATGACTTCTCGTAACACTATTCACGGAATTATGTTTTACCTCGCTATACCGGGTCACCTCTGTCGATTCTTTCAAATTAAAAATGTACTTTACACCCAATTCATCCGTAATCGTGAAATTTAGATCATTATCCAAAACGATGTTAACCGGGGTATAAGGTATCGTCCAAGCTTTCCCATCCTGATCTATCGTAAACATACCCGTCCTACCGGGAATCTCGTAATAATACAAATCGGGTTCGCCATCAAAAGTAACGCATCCGGTACAACTAGACTTGGAGGTACAATGGTCCACTCTTTCTCTCAATAAATTCGTGGTACCCCACCACGAGGAAAAATTATTCGCCAGTATCCCGGATCCCCTACAATAACCATTGACCAAATCATCATTATCCACGATAACACGAGTAATTTTTCCCCCGACCGAGAGATTCCAGCCTAAGCCCACCCAAGAAGCCAAGTCCTGTACTTTAATCCCGGAACAAGTATATGACAACACGATCGGGATATTCACGTTTTCCGCGGCAGCTATCGTGTACAAGGGAATACTAACCCCAGCAGTCCCCGTCCCCTTGTTTACTTTTATATTTAAACTCCGTAACAATCCCTGTGATTCGGGCGACGAAGGTGGTGTTAGTTCTGATTGACCAAAACTCATGGTAGTCAACATTACAAACAGAATAAAAAGACTTGTAATTTTCATATTCTTTTCAATTTGTCATTAGTACTTGAATAATTGAAGCGTCTTCCTTAGAAAAGGAATTCCTCTTGAAGTATTTACTTCTTCCCGTGAATCCCAATTACTGATTTTCACGAGACAAAAACTCACTCATCATTACTATATCACGAGACACTGACGACATCCTTCCCCATAGGCATTTCATTTTAAAGTTTAACACTAATTACCGTTAGCCGATGACACCTCCAAGCCTACACATCGGCAAGTACATCTATAACAAGCTCGCCTATCCCCATGAAAAGAACGGGTTCCTACAGATTTCCCAATTGTTTCAATTTATGTTCCTGTTCCCGGTGAAGGAATCAACTCACCCACTCTTCATAACCCGAACGGATCATAAAGACCAGCGGGTTAGGTAACGCAATTAACACCAGAATGCCGATAATCACCAACACCACCAGTAATTCCGGCAAAGAAAAAGCAGTAAAAGATTTACTTTCCAGATCACGCCTTTTCCGTTTCAATAATTTTTGAATTGTTTTCATATTGCAATCAGAAGTTAAAAAAAAATACAATTCTAAAAAATATATTCCTCGGCTGATCTTTATAAACGCACCCCACACTTTCTCGTTATAAAGTCAGGGTTTAAATTTATACTATAATTTTAGGAGTATTTGTAGCAAATTTGTACCTATTTTTTGTTAAAATATACAAAAACGAGGATACAATCCACTACATCTATCAACCAAAACTTGAACCGTGTCACCGTTATCACAATTTTCATACAATCTCTTATTCAATACCTAATAAAAGAATATAGAAAACCATAAGAGAAACTATAGAGATATTCTCAAGAAACTACCTCTTTCTCGTTGCTCCCTCGAAGATTATTCAGAGCTCATCCAAATGAGCATGGATGAGCAACGTCTGATCTTCGAGGGATCTCTGAATGAGGAGTATTATTTGGAGCCTATTTGTTCCTTATTTTAGGAGCATTTGGGTGAAACATGATCTATTCTTACAAACGTACCGGAATGCTGCCATTAACGTCATGTTGATGACTGTCACGTACAACTTCAAAAGGACCACAAGAATTCTTTGTTGGCTCATAAAGAAATTCACCGAACCACTCCCCCAGGGGCATGTCTCGGTGGGATATACTTTTTAAGGGACGACTAGCTTTTCTAAATATTTAGTAAACTTTTTTCAGGAGAATACACCATACTCGTCACTAAGCACGTCATAAAATGAAAATCGAGGAGGTTCTTCATTTTCCTCCTCGATTATTTTCACATCTCAAGTTAATATCTTAAAGTAACTTTAGTGTAAACTTTTTTCAGTATAAGACACATTCATATCATCTCACTAGTCATTCGAGCATCAGAAAAATATTCCACATTCATTTCAGGCAATTCTTTTTTTATCCTCATGGCTATTCTTCGACCTTCTTGATCAAGCGCATCTATAATAGCACCATCAATGTATCCATTATAATGTTCTTCCCAATATTCAGATAACCAATTATTAAGTCTAACAATGGTCACACCACTTAATCCTAGGCTACGAGGATCTATATATCCTCCCTTATATTTATCTCTAATTCCAGTACCATTTAATAAAGCATCTATTATGATATATTTCATTTCATTTCATTTTAAAGGTCTAAAAAATCTATGATCTATTATCCCACTTTTGGTAATGCCTATTTCATAAACTCCCTTTATGCCATTCATTGTCCCCTCCATTTGGTATATTCTATATCCATCACCTTTAATGATAGGCTTGGTTAACAATATTGCATCATCAAATCTATATGGGAAATTATGACTAGTCGGATCTTGCATCGCTCGAGCTCGAACTCGTTCTGCATACTTGTATCCATGTTTATACACCCTTGTTTCACTTTTTAACAAGTTCTTAAATAACCCTTTTGTTATTGATGCCATGAACAATCCATCCACCCATGATTCAACACTTCTCAAGTGATATGAAGTCTCTCTCCAAGCTGCCGCTAGTAAATCACTTCCCTGGTGGCTCAAAAAATAAGCAATAGCCTTGTTCTTTCCATCTTTATCCGAGTAAAGATCTCTGACAGCCAACTCTAGCTCGCTCAATTGCCGGGAAGCAAGACCAAATTTATTTTTCCAGTAAGAATTCCAACCTTTGCTATCGTAAACTGGAGCCAACTCTGGGTCAGAATAAAAACTTGCAAATTTTTTAAAATCACCAATATACCCATCAGGAACGACAACCACGTCATCACTACCATCATCCGTTTGTAGAAGAACATTATAATTCTTGTCCACGTAATGAGTCATAAAAGCTCCATTGGGATCTATAAATACCATCGGGTTTCCGGAACAATAATTATATGGTGATAATGAAATGAAACTCTCCTGAAAAGGATCAACACCAAACCATCTCCCCAACCCGCTATCGTACATCCTAGCCCCGTAATCAAGGAACCCCAGATCCCCCGTCACCTGTTCCTCCTTACCGTTGTACTTGTAACGATTAACCGCCAGTTGCGGGTAATCACTTCTCACCTGTCTCGCACCGAAAGGATAGTAATCGTTCCGCTCCAGCACTTTCCCCGTGCCGTCAACGATCACACGAACGCTACCCGGGTGATCCGTCAAGAAGTAATCAACCTCCATTTGACTTCCATTGGTATCTCCCGGACGAATAACACCATCCCCGAAGTTTGCCGATTCAAGTTGCAACCCGGCACCACTCTTCCTGTATGTCAAAGAACCCAGGTAGTCAAAACCGTTCACGTCACCGTTATCCCTCACCCGCAACCTCGTCCCGTCGGCAAGGTAAACATACTTTGCCTTCAACTCCCCGCCAGTCGTCTTGACTTCACTCAACAAATTTAAGACATTATAACCGAAATCCAATGCGCGACGGCTATCATTTACCATGTTCCCGTTCTTGTCATAAGCGTAAGTTCCCGACGCGGAACCTCCACGGGAATAAACATCACCCGCCAGCGTGGAGGCTACGTTCTCCGTCAAGCCCGTCAACTGGTTACCAGTGTGTTCATCTTCAAGCCCGTCACTAGACCCGTCACAAAATAAAAATCGAGGAGGTTCTTCATTTTTCCTCCTCGATGGTTTTTATATTTCACATTAATATTTAAAGTAACTTTAGAGTAAACTTTTTTTAGGGGAATACAGGTATGTAGTAAATATCAAAACCTCTATCATCATAAATATCTAATAATATTATAATATTATCCAAATTAACACTAATCTGAACCCTTAAATTTTGAGACGGTTCTTTTGCCATTTCAAAATTAAAATGATTATTTAATATTGATTTTAAAAAAGATATATCTAAGATTCCATCATCTATAAAAATAGCCCCAGCTTGTTTTCCATTTTTATAAGATAATACCTTTTCATATCTTTTATTTGGGAAATTCAATTCTAAAAATTTTTCGATCTTGACATCTTCTTCCCAAAAAAGAATTTTATAAGTTATACCAATGATCGACTTTAAAGATGATATTAACAGAATTACGAATTCTGCTTTATCTTTAAGTTTAATTGATTCAATACATAATCTTCCATTAGCTATACCTCTACCTTTTTTAATTTTAAGCAGTTTCTTGAAATTTTGATTAAAATTACTCGAATTTATGATTCTTGTTTCCATAACATTAATTTTTAAAAATAGTCAGAGTTTTATCTGCTGTACCTATTCTTTTTAACTTTCCACCAATTGCTTCAAACACTTTCCATATACCACCGTTATGACCATCAATATCTTTTGAATAATATTTACCCTTGTATTCATAAACTTTTTGTCCATGTTGATATCCAAATTTTTTAGTTTCCTTAAATCCTGCAGGTATTACATTTTTACTAAAACTTTTTACTGATTTTGCTCCTTTTACCGCTCCCTTAGTAGCTTTTAATAAGCTACCTTTTCCTAGTCCAATATCAGGAACAACTAATTCTATTGGCTTTATCCCCGTTAATCGTCCTTCTCTATTGACTTTCCAATTACCAACCATCCCCTCGTAAGTATCATATCCTCCAATACCCGTGTAATAGCCTACATTTTGCCAGAATCCCGACAACGGTTCTCGAACAAAAGCACCTTCACAAGGAAGGCCGTACACGACAGGCACGTAACAAGCGTCAAACGAACAACCGATCACCGCCCACTCCTCATTTTCTATTTCAGCACTATAGTACGTGTAAAACTTGTGTGTCTGGTCGTTATATGTCAAGTTACCTGTAAACTCCGCGTCTGTCGCGTGAGTCCAGGCACTAAAATCAAACGTGGTTTCTCCCATCCGTAAACCAAAAAGGAAAGCCGCTATCAAATTGGGATTATCCGTGCTCCAGTAATCCATCCCGTTCACATCCACGTTTATCACCGCGTTATTACCGCTAAAATGATAAGGACTTTGGGACAAGTAATTTTCTGATAA
>NZ_JBCOSQ010000011.1:0-86444 GCF_040920905.1 Butyricimonas sp. RTP31003st1_G1_RTP31003_210430
ATATGGGTGTTGAAAAAGTTGAATTTGCAATAGATCGCCTACGGCGAGTTGTAGGTTGCGAGTTAACAGGTTACAGGTTGAAATTTGAAATTATAAATCTAAAATTGTAAATCATAAATTGTTATGGGAGTTTTTGAAGGATTAAAACCAGAAGCAGTTTGGGGATATTTTGAAGAAATATGTCAGGTTCCCAGACCGTCAAAGAAAGAAGGTAAAATTATCGCTTATTTATTGGATTGGGCGAAGAAACACAATCTGGAGGCGAAACGGGATGATGCAGGTAATGTGTTGATTAAAAAGCCTGCAACAAAAGGAAAAGAGAATGCACCGACCGTGATTTTGCAGGCTCACATGGATATGGTTTGTGAGAAGAATTCTGATACGGTACATGATTTTGATAAAGATCCGATACAACCCTATGTGGATGGAGAATGGGTACGTGCTAAAGGAACCACTCTTGGAGCTGATGACGGGATTGGTATGGCGGCTCAGATGGCTGTGTTGACTTCTACCGACATCGCACACGGACCGATCGAATGTTTGTTTACCGTAGATGAAGAAACTGGGTTAACGGGTGCTTTCGCTCTGCAACCGGGATTCCTGAGCGGGAATATACTTTTGAATCTGGATTCGGAAGATGAAGGAGAGATGTTTATTGGTTGTGCCGGTGGTATAGATACCGTGATTAACATGGGGTACAAGACCGAGAGAACCTCGGCAGAATCATTTGCCGTGAAGGTACAGGTGAAAGGGCTTCAAGGAGGACATTCCGGTGATGATATTAATAAAGGCAGGGGAAATGCCATCAAGATTCTGAACCGTTTCTTGTGGGATTTGAATGCAAAATACGGAATTCGTGTTTCCGTGTTTGAAGGAGGTAATTTGCGGAATGCTATCGCCCGTGAATCTTTTGCGGTGATCACGTTCCCCGAGCAGTACAAGGAAAACGTGAGGGTAGACTTTAATATATATAGTGCAGAAATGGAAAACGTGTGGAAAATCACGGAACCCGGTTTGCAGTTAGCCTTAGAGTCTACGGATGTGCCAGAAAACGTGTTGACAAAAGAAAGTACTGATGCACTTGTAAACGCATTGTACGCTTGTCCTCACGGGGTTTTCTCCATGAGTTACCGTATGCCGGGATTGGTTGAAACATCAACAAATCTGGCAGCTGTTAGATTCAACGAACCCAATAATATTTTAATCACCACTTCACAACGGAGTGACGTGAATTCGGAAAAATTCAATATCGCTAACATGGTTGAATCCGTGTTCACGCTGGCAGGAGGCAAGGTTGAACATGGAGAAGGGTACCCGGGTTGGGCACCGAATCCGAATTCTCCGGTGGTAAAAGTTGCCGTGGATTCTTACAAACGTCTGTTCGGTAAAGAACCGATCGTACGGTCTATCCATGCCGGATTGGAATGCGGTTTGTTCTTGGAGAAATACCCGAACATGGATATGGTATCCTTTGGGCCGACACTGAGAGGTGTTCACTCCCCGGATGAAAAGATCAATATCAAGACGGTACAGATGTGGTGGAGCCACTTGGTGGATATATTACAAAACCTGTAATAAGTTTGAAAGTTCATAAGGTTTATAAAGTTTGTAAAGTGGAGAATGATTCCTTGATTTTATACTCTTAAAACCTTATGAACTTTACGAACCTTATAAACTTTATAAACATTCATTTTATGGAGACTTCAAGAAAACTGGCAAAATACGACCGGTTATATGATCAGATCAAGCAGTATATCCAGACCACGGAAGATATATGGGCCCGGTTGGCGACGATGGAGGCCGTGTTGCATCATAAGATGCAGTCTTTTTTTTGGACAGGGGTATACGTGTTGGTTGACGGGGATTTAATTGTACGTTCCTATCAGGGGCCGGTGGCTTGTCAGAAACTCCGAAACGGGGGTGTTTGCTGGGCCGCGATCAACTCCGGGGATACGGTTATCGTGAATAACGTGGAAGAATTTCCGGGGCATATTGCTTGTAATGCCGCCTCGAAAAGTGAGATTGTAATCCCTTTGCGGGATCCCGAAGGCCGTATTTTTGGCTGTCTGGACGTGGATAGCGACCAGTTAGGGGCCTTTGACAGGGAAGATGAAGCAGGTTTAAAGAAAATTTTGTCTCTTCTTTATCAATCAGATAGCGTGAAATGATTCGAGAAATGTGAAAAATAAGTTAAGAGACTTTTGATTTTTCTTAATAGAGTGTTATCTTAGTGGGCATAAACAACGAATTTATTCATGTTAAACAAAAACACACGGAAAATATGAAGAAACTACTTTTATTTGTTCTAACGAGCTTGTTTGTAGGAGGAGCTCTATTTGCACAGACCGATGAATCCGGCAAAGTTAAGAATGAAGGTAATGCAGCTTGGAGAGCCAAGAATTATAAAGAAGCTTTTACCAAGTGGGAGCAATACCTGAAATTAATCGAATTCAAAGATGACGCGACGGTTTATAACGTGGCTGTTTGTGCAACTAAATTGAAAGATTATGCCAATGCCGAGAAATACTTTGGTATGTCTATCAAGAATAATTACAAAGTTGCCTCTTCTTATCTGGGAATGGCTGATGCTCAGGAGAACTTGAAAAAGATTCCAGAAATGTTGAAAACGTTACAGGACGGGATTAAAGCAACTCCGGGACAAAACGTGAAGTTGGAAAAAGCATATTCTGATTATTTCGCTAAAGAAGGTCAGAAATTCCAAAAAGCTAACGATATTGCCAAGGCTGCGGAAAATTTCACAAAGAGTAGTCAGGTTTCTAACAAACAATTGAAAGCACGCGGATTGTTGAGTTTAGGTACTCTTTATTTCAATAATGGGGCATCTATCCTTCAAAAAGCAACTCCTTATGCTACTTCTGAGAAAGAAAAATATGAAGCAGAAAAGGCAAAAGCCTTGGCTGATTTCAAGAAAGCCCAGGATTATCTGAAACAAGCTGCAACTGTTGAGCCGACAAATGAGGCTGTAAAAGAAACGCAAAAACAAGTGGCAGAGGCTATCGCACCACTAGTTGAAAAGAAATAAACTTTAGGTATAAAAGAAATAAAAGGATGTGTCAAAAGTTTTTGACACATCCTTTTTGTTTGTAAAGTCATTACTCATTTTAAATTTACGATTTTAGATTTTTCGGATTATTTAAAATATGATTGGCAATTAAGTTACTATTTTGCAAAAATATCGTTTGTTTTTTGTAAATTTGAATGAATTATTGGTGTAACTTAAAAGCGTGGGTATGGAGAAAGATTTTTTGGATAAAAAATTGCCTTGGGAAAATCGGTTATCTATATTTCGGTTTGTCCAGAATCCCCTAAAATATGTCACGGATGAAGATGAATTTGATTGCTTACCGGATCGGATTCCTTTACGACATGATGTAGGTATGTATTTTCCGGCGTATGACGATTACATGGATTATTATCAGTTTGACAAAGAGATTAATCCTGAATTTATCAAACGACTTGCAGATATGTTCCAGGCCTATGTAAATCGGGGAAATATAAATGCTAAAATCGAATTTTATAATCTATTGAAAGGTTTTCCCATTATTAATTATCACCGTGATTTTATAAATGAATTGGCTACGAGAAAAGTCGTGATTACTCATCAAATGAAAGAATTAGGACGTTGGATGGTCATGGAGACTCCGGATAGGGAAGTGGTCAAGATGGGAATTATCTTGTTGGGGGTATCTCATGACATTGAAAGTATTCCATTGTTAAAAAGTATTGCCAAACATGGAGAGTTTACTTATTATGTAGGATTGGCATTATATGAAATGACCCCCCAATGGGATCTTATGCTGATTGATATTATAGAGCCTTTGTATTACTGGGGCCGGATTATGGCTGTGATTCTATTACTTGATTATTCACCCCGGGAAAAAGTGCGAAAATGGTGTGTTAGATATGGATTCCGGCACAATTATTTACCGGATTATAATATCGAAGACTGCATGAAACAAGGGAATGTTTTAAAGGATATGCGAGAAGAAGAGTGGGATGAACCATTATTACGTGCCGTACAAGCCTACGTGGTGTTTTTACTTGAAAATACTCGCTATACTCACGAAAATGGAGGGGAAGTTATTCGGTTATATCTAAAATACACGCTTGGGAAACGAAGAGGGTATGTACAGTTTCATATTATACAGTCATTATATAATTTTCTGAATGTAGCGAAGAACGATAAAACATTGGTAGAAAATCTTAATATATCGGAGGAAGATTATAGTGATATATGGATTGATGTACACGAAGAAGTCCAAAAGCCGTGGTTCCAGAAATTATTACATGAAGATTGCACATACAAAACTTATCCTTATACTACGCAAGATCGGTTAAAGAAGGTAATACAAGATCTTGGCGACTAATTAATAGTATTGCGAGATAATTTCTGCTGCTTTCGAGTAACCGAGACGTTTTGAGATTTCCAAATCTTGAAGGGCTTCTTTGTAATTATCGACAATCAGCTTGGAAATAGCCCGGTTATAGTAGGCTCTGGCATTGGAAGGATCGATTTCAATGGAACGGGAGTAGCTTTCAATGGCATCGCTGAGTTGGCCTTTCTGGTGAAAGATGACCCCTCGGTTGAAATATACGGCACTTGATTTTAAGCCGAGGGAAATTGCCTTGTTGTAATCGGCGAGGGCTCCGTCTAAATCTTTCATTCCATAACGAACGATGCCGCGGTAGTGGTATGCCTCCAATAAATCCGGCTGTAAGTTGATAGCGTGACTATAGTCCTGGATAGCTTGGGTTGGCTGACCGAGATTCTCGTATATGATTCCCCGGTTATAATAAGCTAGAGCATGATCAGGGACATTGGCTATCACGTAATTAATATCTTTAAGGGCCTCTTCATTTTGCTTGAGGTTCGCCCGGATAATAGCCCGGTTATAATAGGCGGAAAAGAAATCCGGGTCCAACGAGATCGCATGGTTGAACTCTTCCAAGGCTTTCCGGGGTTGCTCTCGGGTAATGTAGTCCATACCTCGCTGATTACTCTTCACGGCTTGGTGGTGAGTACACGAGGTGAATAGAAAAAATAACATTATCCAAGTATAATAGCGCATATTCCTTTTAATTACGTGATTCAAAGTTAATGATTAATCATGAAAAAATAAATATTTATTTATTTTTATTTGAATATAACCGTTTTACGAGATCCGTTCTTTTCAGTTTCGTGAGAATGCCGATAATTTCACTTTTGAATTCCCGTTTGTACCAGAAGAAAAATATGTTCTGGCGTTTTTTCTCGGTTTCTGTTTTGGCCGATTGAATTTTGCGCAGGGAGTAGGGATGAAAACCGGAATAGTACATATCCGTGGCTAATGTCATGGGAGTGGGGGTAAAATCCTGTACTTGTTCTAGCTTGAAATCCAATTCTTTGGTATTGATGGCTAAGTCGGCCATGTCCTCTAGGCTACATCCCGGATGAGACGAGATGAAGTAGGGTATAATCTGTTGTTTTAAATGCTCTTTGTTGTTGATGGCATTGAAACGAGCTGTCAGTTCCCGGAAAAGCTTGAACGAGGGTTTGCGCATCAGGTGTAGTACGTTGTCGGAACTGTGTTCCGGGGCGACTTTAAAGCGTCCGGACACGTGGTGTTTGATGACGGTTTCCAAGTATTCCCGGTTTATGGCGTCGATCTCTTTATTGCCTGTGCGATGCATGGAGAGATCGTACCGGATACCGGAACCCACAAAACAGTGTTTCACCCGAGTGTCTCTACGCACTTGGTTATATAGGTCTAAAAGATGCGAATGGTTGGTGTTTAAGTTTTTACACACGGTCGGGTGTAGGCAGGACGGACGTTTGCATTGCTCACAAATACGATGATCTTTTCCCTTGATCATGTACATGTTGGCGGAAGGTCCTCCTAAATCGGTAATCGTTCCCTTGAAGTCGGGCATATCACAAACATGCTGAACCTCTCGCAAAATGGATGCCTCGGAACGGGATGCGATAAATTTTCCCTGATGGGCGGAAATCGTACAAAAGGCACATCCCCCGAAACAACCGCGATGCATGGTAATGGAATGGCGGATCATGTTATAAGCCGGAATCTCTTTACCCCGGTATTTAGGATGGGGCAAACGGGTAAACGGCAGATCGTAAATAGCATCTATTTCCGTCGTGGTCATGGGCGGGTAGGGCGGATTCACGATTATTAATTCATCTCTGATAGGTTGTATCAGTTTTGCGGCATGAATACTATTGGATTCTTCTTCGATATACCGGAAGTTTGTGGCATATTTTCGCTTGTCCGATAAACACTCTTCGTGAGAGGCGAGCATGATGGTTTGCCATTTCTTATTGGTGGCGTATTTCTCGTCTTTATGTCTGATCACGGAGGTTTGCGGGATATTGGTTAAGCTTTGAAAAGGAATACCTCTTTGCAGCATCCGACAGATTTCGGTGAGAGGTTTCTCTCCCATACCATATATTAGCATATCCGCTTGGCTTTCATGAAGAATGGACGGTTTAAGTGAATCTTTCCAATAATCGTAGTGGGTGAAACGTCTTAAAGAGGCTTCTATACCCCCGATAATGACGGGTGTGTCCGGAAAGAGTTCCTTTAATATCTTGGTGTAAACAATGGTCGGCATATCGGGGCGTGCGCCACTCCGGTTGCCGGGGGTGTAGGCATCGTCTGAACGGCGTCTTTTAGCTGCCGTGTAGTGGTTTACCATGGAATCCATACAACCGGGACTGATTCCAAAAAATAAATTCGGTTTGCCCAATTTCTTGAAATCCCGTAGGTCATCCTGCCAGTTGGGCTGGGGGACAATAGCTACGTTCAGTCCGAGAGATTCGAGAAGTCGCCCGATAACGGCCCCGCCAAAGGAAGGATGGTCCACGTAGGCATCTCCCGTGAAAAGAATGACATCAATACTTTTCCATCCCCGCTGTTCGACTTCTTTTTTGGTGGTCGGTAACCATTGTTGTATATTATAATCCATGATAGAGCATTTGCTTGAATTCCGCAGCAAAGATACGGAAAGTCGCTGAAGATTTTATTACCTTTGCCGGCAAATTAGAATATGGCATGAAGAAAGTAAATATTATCAGCTTGGGATGCTCCAAGAATTTAGTGGATACGGAGTTATTGATGAAACAACTGGAGAAGGCGGGGTATGGTGTTGAAGTAGATGTTGAAAATTCGAATGCGAAAATTGTTGTCATCAATACTTGCGGGTTTATCGGGGATGCGAAGGAAGAATCTATAAATACGATTTTGGAGCAAGTGGAGCGGAAACAGGAGGGAGAAGTTGAAAAGATATACGTTATGGGATGTTTGTCCCAGCGCTATGATCAGGATTTAAAGAAAGAGATCCCGGAAGTGGATGCTTATTTCGGGAAATTCGATTGGAAAGGGATTCTTGCGGAATTGGGTAAAAGCTATGACGAGAAACTGCGGAACGAGCGTCATTTGACGACACCGAAACATTACGCTTATTTGAAAATATCCGAGGGATGTAATCGGGGATGTTCTTATTGTGCCATCCCGATTATGACGGGGGAATATAAATCACGTCCATTTGAGGAAATCGTGGATGAAGCCGAACGGTTGGCTAAACAGGGCGTGAAGGAGTTGTTGGTGTTAGCACAGGATATTACTTATTACGGAATTGATAAATACGGAAAAAACAGATTGGCTGAATTGGTGGACCGGATTGCAGATATACCGGGCATCGAGTGGATCAAATTGCATTATGCTTATCCGGCCGGGTTCCCCATGGAACTTCTTACCGTGATGCGGGAACGGAAAAACGTATGTAAGTATTTGGACATCGCTTTGCAACATTGTAGTGATCACATGCTAAAAATGATGCGAAGGGGGGGTAACGAAACAACAGACCGTAGATCTCATTAATAAAATCCGGGAAGAAGTGCCGGGGATTGCCTTGCGCACGACACTCATGGTCGGGCATCCCGGAGAGACAGAAGAGGATTACCGGGAACTGGAAGATTTTGTCAAAACGATGAAATTTGAACGTTTAGGGGTGTTCCCATATTCTCACGAGGATGACACGTATTGTGACAAGCATTATCAGGATGATGTACCCGAAGAGACGAAAAATAATCGGGCTGAAAAGTTGATGGCGTTACAAGAAGGGGTTATTGCCGCTATCAACGAATCATGCGTGGGAAAACATTTTTTGGTTTTGATAGATCGGGTAGAAGGGGATTATTTTGTCGGACGTACGCAATATGATTCTCCGGAAGTGGATCAGGAAGTGTTCGTGACAAGTGAAAAAGCACTGCAAATAGGGGAGTTCTATGAAGTGCTTATTACCGAATCGGGGCAATTCGAGCTTTATGCTAAGTATGAATAGCCGTTCCTCGAAAAGAAATAATCTATTTTAGTTGCAAAAAAAATAAAAGATCGGGAATATTTTTTCATTTTTATTTGTACTTTTACTCATCAGGGTTCGTTTAAATCTTGACGAGTATTTTTTTGTACGACTTTTACTAACTACAAATATATAATACCATGTTAAACGATCTATTTTGGATAGTACCTGTATGTGCTATTATCGCTCTCCTTTTCGCAAGGATCTTTTTTAAAGGGATGATGAAAGAGTCGGAAGGAACCGACACGATGAAACGTATTGCCGGGCATGTACGCAAAGGAGCTATGGCTTATTTGCGTCAGCAATATCGGGTAGTAGCCCTTGTTTTTCTTATTTTATGTGCGCTTTTTGCTTGGATGGCTTATGGACCCGGTTTACAGAATCCGTGGGTATGGTTTGCATTCTTGACAGGAGGATTTTTTTCCGGATTAGCCGGGTATATCGGGATGAAAACAGCTACCTACGCATCTGCAAGAACGGCCAATGCAGCACGTAGGAGTTTGAATGACGGGCTAAAAGTTGCTTTCCGTTCGGGAGCGGTTATGGGACTGGTTGTTGTCGGTTTGGCTCTACTGGATATTTCTTTATGGTGGTTATTGTTAGATTATTTCGTGGAAGAGGCAACAGAGACGGAAAAGGCGATCGTGATTACGACTACGATGCTGACTTTCGGAATGGGAGCATCCACGCAGGCACTTTTCGCCAGAGTGGGTGGAGGTATTTTCACGAAGGCAGCGGATGTCGGTGCGGACTTGGTAGGTAAAGTGGAAGCCGGAATTCCGGAGGATGATCCTCGTAATCCGGCAACTATTGCGGATAACGTGGGGGATAATGTGGGGGACGTGGCCGGAATGGGGGCCGATCTTTACGAGTCTTATTGTGGTTCGATTTTGGCGACGGCAGCGCTAGGAGCTGCGGCATTCCGTATGGAGCCGGATGCACAATTTAATGCGATATTGGCTCCGATGTTGATTGCCGCATTCGGGGTGATCTTATCATTGCTCGGTATATTTCTAGTAAAGACGAAAGAAGGAGCCTCTCAGCAACAATTATTACGGGCTCTTGATCGGGGAATTAACGTGAGTTCCTTGTTAATCGTGGGTGCCAGTTTCTTGGTTATTTATTTGCTCGGTTTGAGTTATTGGATATGCGGATCGGTGATCGTGGGGTTGGTAACGGGTATTATTATCGGAAAAGCGACAGAATATTATACCTCTCATGCTTATAAGCCAACGCAAGATATTGCCAAGAGTTCGGAAACGGGCCCCGCAACCGTGATTATCAAGGGAATTGGAACCGGAATGATTTCAACGGCCATCCCGGTACTTACGATTGTTGCGGGTATTATACTCTCATTCCTGTTTGCGGCAGAATTCAGTTTTGCCAATATGTCCATGGGATTGTATGGTGTGGGTATCGCTGCAGTGGGAATGCTTTCCACGTTAGGTATAACCTTGGCCACGGATGCTTACGGACCGATTGCTGATAATGCCGGGGGTAACGCTGAAATGAGTCAGTTGGGAGAGGAAGTCCGTCACCGTACGGATGCGCTGGATGCACTGGGTAACACGACGGCTGCCACGGGTAAAGGATTTGCTATCGGATCGGCTGCATTGACTGGGTTAGCATTGATAGCCTCTTATATCGAGGAAATTAAGATCGGTTTGTTACGGATGGGCGAGGAAGTGTTGAAGATTGGAGACAACGTGGTACGGACGGCTGATGCCACGTTGACGGATTTCATGAATTACTATGATGTTACCTTGATGAATCCGAAGGTGTTGTCCGGAATCTTCATCGGTTCGATGATGGCTTTCGTGTTCTGTGGTTTGACCATGAATGCGGTAGGACGTGCTGCCCAGAAAATGGTGAATGAAGTCCGTCGGCAATTCCGGGAAATCAAGGGAATTATGACAGGGGAAGGAGAACCGGATTACGCTAAATGCGTAGAGATTTCCACGAAAGGGGCTCAACATGAAATGGTTTTCCCGTCTTTGCTGGCGATCATTATTCCGGTTGTCATGGGATTGATCTTTGGTGTTTCGGGTGTGATCGGGTTATTGGCCGGAGGATTGGGTACCGGGTTTGTGCTGGCTATTTTCATGGCAAATTCCGGGGGAGCTTGGGATAATGCTAAAAAGTATATTGAAGAAGGTAACCTTGGTGGTAAAGGTTCTGATAATCATAAAGCAACGGTTATCGGCGACACCGTGGGTGACCCGTTTAAGGATACTTCCGGACCGAGTTTGAATATTCTGATTAAATTGATGAGCATGGTGGCTATCGTGATGGCCGGGGTGACTTGTGCGTTTAGTCTTTTATAATATTTTATACTACTCCCTCCAACTCCCTCTTGCACAAGGAGAGTTGGAGGGAGTAGTATAAAATATTAAAAGTTTATTCTCATTATTCAAATTGCATTATTCAAAATGAATAATGGGGAAAAGATATGATTACGGAGAGAATAAAGTATTATTGTAATGTTTTTTAATTTGATTTATTCTAAATAATCTAACCTTTTCAGAAAAAATGCGTATATTGTAGAAAATAAATCATTGAGATATATGGAAAGAAAATTTAAAGAAGCTTTGGCACATAGGAGAAGTTATTATGCTCTCTCGAATAAATCACTTATTTCTAACGAAGAGATAGAGGAAATCGTAAAATTTGCTGTTAAAAATATACCGTCAGCATTTAATTCTCAATCAACGAGAGTGGTGCTTTTATTAGGTGATCAACATACGAAACTGTGGAATATCGTAAAAGATACGTTGCGGGAAATAGTTTCCGCAGAGGCTTTCAAATCGACTGAAAACAAAATTGATAAATCCTTTGCATCCGGTTACGGTACGGTGCTTTTCTTTGAAGAGCGGATGATCGTGGAAGGCCTGCAAAAATCATTTCCGACTTATCAGGATAGATTCCCGGTATGGTCACAGCACACTTCGGCAATGCACCAACTGGCGGTGTGGACCATGTTGGAAGATGCCGGATTCGGAGCTTCATTACAGCATTACAATCCATTGATTGATGAAGCGGTAGCTAAGGAATGGCAATTACCGGAAACTTGGGAATTAATCGCCCAGATGCCTTTCGGAGCGCCTTTACAAGAACCCGGGGCTAAAGAGTTTAATCCGATAGAGGAAAGAGTGCGTATTTTTAAATAATTACTATCTCATCTGGAAATTAACCCACACGGCTTTGTGATCTGTTGGCCATACACCTAGGGGTTCGATGAAAACATCTTGTCCGGATTCGGCCACACGTTGACTCCTACGAATACTGGTCTTGGGGCCGAGAATTGCGGCCTCTTTTAGATGCAGTCCTTTACGAGGATAATAGAAGATGTAATCAATACGATCGCGCTCATCCGCATCGGGAGTCCAAGTGATCTTACTTGGAGGCAAAGCGAGATTATCCGATGGGTAAGTATAGCCGGGATGTGTAACGGGATTGGGATATTTTTCACGATAAGAATCTTTAAAGCCAGTTTCATGGAGTAGGGTGGTTACCGGCCAAGGAACCACAACTCCATGATGATCTGCACTATCTTTTGTGGCTTCAATCCAATCGAAGTGAGAAGGTTCGTTAAAATCACCTCCTAAAAAGATCCAATTCCCTTCTTCAATTTCTTTTTGAGCATCTTTGATAAAAGCACGGATAGCATCATCACGTAATGAAAGATTGTTACGTTCCAGAATAGTCGGAACATCCGTCAAAGGGGCCTCCATTTTGTGCCAATTGTTACCGTCATAACCCCGTACTTCATAATACGTGTCATTCAGATAGTCTAAATGAGCGGTATAAACAGCACAAACTTGTTTTCCCACGGTAGTTTTCATTTTATAAATGGTTCCGTGATCATTTTGGATTGGGAATATTGTACTACTGTCTGTTATAGGATGTTTGCTAAGTAATCCTGAATCATAACTATAAAAAGAATAATACGTTTTACCCCTTTCTTTCAAGGCATTCACGATACGATCACAAAATCGGGTATCATGGTAATTTCGGACTTCACTCAGCATGATAAAATCGGGTTCCAAACGGGCTATTTCATCAGCAATAGCGTCAAAACCGCCCGGAATCGTCGTACCTTCCTGCCAGATATTAAATTGTAACATACTAAGGTCTCTGGATGAAGAACAGCTTGATAATAAGGTGATTATTACCATGATGCACCCTAAAAATATTATTCTCTTTTTCATTTCATTATAACTTATGGTACAAAAGTAGTAAAATTCTCCGTATGCTTTTGTTTCGTATACAAAACCGGGTGTTTTGTCTCTTTTCTTTAAATCACTTCTGCCCTGAGTCTATTTTTGTCCCGTAATCAAAAAGTATTGGATATGAATAAGACGGAAATAATAACAGAAGTATCACAAATGACAAGTGTAAGTGTGGCAGACTGCGAGAAGGTTTTAGACGCCTTAGAAGAAGTTTTAGGGGGAGAACTGAATCGTAAAGGATGGAAAAACGGGCTTTTTGACATGATTTTCCAAATCATGAGCAAGATTAAAAGCAAGAAAAGAGTCATCGGCATATATTTTTTCCTTTCCATGTTATCCGTGAATGTATGGGGACAGAAAGAGGGACGAATTTTAACCCAGAGTGTACGAGGACGGGTGATTGATGCGGCATCGGGTTATCCGGTAGCTTATGCATCCGTGTATCTCATGGGGCAAACGGAGGTCGGTGGAGTAACGGATTCCCTAGGCCGTTTTGTCATCAAGAATGTCCCGATCGGCCGGCACGATATACAGGCTTCTTTCGTGGGATACGAACCAACTATTTTCCGGGAGATACTGGTAACTTCCTCGAAAGAAGTCTATTTGACCATTCCATTGAAAGAAAGCATTAAAGAACTGGAAGAAGTGATGGTTCGACCACAATTGAATAAAGAGCAACCATTAAACAAGATGGTCACCACGGGAGCCCGGATGCTCAGCGTGGAAGAGGCAAGCCGATATGCCGGGGGAATGGATGATCCGGCCCGTTTGGTAAGTTCCTTTGCCGGGATTTCTCCCAGTATGTCAACGAATGGAATATCCATTCACGGGAATGCCCCGCATTTATTGCAATGGAAACTGGAAGACGTAGAAATCCCGAATCCCAATCATTTCGCAGATTTGTCCATTCTTGGCGGGGGAATCTTATCCGGGTTAAGTAGTCTCGTGCTGGGTAATTCGGATTTCTTTACCGGAGCTTTTCCCGCGGAGTACGATAATGCCGTGTCGGGAGTCTTTGACATGAAGCTACGTAACGGGAATAATCAAAAGATCGAGAATACGTTTCAGATCGGCTTATTAGGAATTGATTTTGCCTCGGAGGGGCCTTTGACCCGAAAACACAATTCTTCTTACATTTTCAATTATCGTTATTCCACCACGGGATTGCTGGGCGACATCGGGGCTATTGATATTGACGGGACTTTGGATTATCAGGATTTGAATTTCAAATTGAGTCTGCCGACACGTAAAGCGGGTGTCTTCTCGATTTGGGGAACAGCCTTGATAGACAAGTCAAAAGGAGACTTTGAGGAAAACACGGACAAGTGGGAATCGATTGGTGACATGATGAAATCCAGTACCAAACAATACATGGGAGCCGGTGGTATCAGTCACCGCTATTTCTTTAACAACGAGACACAACTGAAAACAACGTTAGCGGTTACCTACTTCAAACACGAGGGAACGATGACAAGTTATGACTGGAATTTGAATTTGGCACCTTTTCTTGATTTAAACCGGAGTAACACAAACTTGATATTCACCACTGCCATTACCCGGAAATTCAGTGCCAAGTTCACGAATAAAACAGGGATAACCTACACGAAGATGTATTACGATATGGACATGAATCTGGCCCCCCATCAAATGCATCCCATGGAATTAATTTCCCAAGGTAAAGGAAACACGGATTTAATATCCGGTTACACGAGTTCATCCATTGGCATAAGCGAACAGATCACTTTAAACGTGGGAGTTAACGCGCAGGTCCTGACACTGAATAATAGCTGGACTCTGGAACCCCGGGCCGGGATTAAATGGCAGTTTTCACCGAAGAGTTCTTTTGCCCTCGCTTACGGGTTACATAGCCGGATGGAAAAAATGGACGTTTATTTCGTGAAAACACAAGGTACGGGTGACCGTTCCGTGAATAAAGACTTGGGATTCACTAGGGCGCATCACGTGATGTTATCGTATGGTTTCAAAATATCGGATAATATGAATATGAAAATAGAACCTTATTTCCAACAATTATATGATGTACCCGTTATTGCCGATAGCTCTTATTCTGTGCTGAATAGACGAGATTTTTACGTGGAGAACGCTCTGGTCAACCGGGGGAAAGGACGTAACATCGGGGTAGACATCACGCTGGAACGCTATTTAAACAAGGGACTTTATTACATGATGACTGCATCCATTTTTGATTCAAAATATTACGGGGGAGATCGGAAATGGCGTAACACGTTGTATAATCGGAATTTTATTGTCAACGTGTTGGGTGGCAAGGAATGGATGGTCGGGCGTGACAGGCAAAATATGTTCAGTGTGAACTTTAAAATAACCTTGCAAGGGGGAGACCGCTATGCCCCCGTGGATGAAGTAGCCACGCTACTCGATCCGGACCGGGAAGTGCAATATGATGAAACAAAGGCTTTTTCCAAACAATTTTCACCGATGTTTATCACGAATTTCTCCGTGGGGTATAAAATCAACCGGAAAAAGGTGTCACACGAATTCTCGATCAAGTCCTTGAACACGACGGGATGCGAAGAATATTACGGGCATGAGTATAATTTTAAAACCGATAAGATAAAACCCATCCGTGGAGCCACCTCTTTGCCGAATGTCAGTTATAAATTAGAATTTTAATCCGATTTAGGAATAAGATCGTAACTTTGTAACCATCAAATAAAACCTCGAATGTTTAAAATCAACACGGAAGGACAGGCTTTCCTATATAATCTTCTGGTAAATTCGAAATTCCGGATCTGGCGACATATTCTGTTTATCGTGTCACTTGCTGCCATTTCTTTTAACCAGACGTATGTTATCTTTCAACCGGAAATTCCGGCACTTGGAGTAAGGCTCTACTGGATTGCCCTGGGGAACCTAGCATCCTACTTGGCCGTGGCCTATTTGAATATCTACGTGTTGGTACCCCGGTATCTCATGCAGAAGAGATACCTAACGTATACAGTCATGATATTTGGTACCGTGCTGGTGCTTTTATGGATACAGACAATCATTGAAGATATGGCACGAATTTGGTTGGGACAGCGTGCGGGAAACATCTTGGAACCAGTATTCATTTTAAATTATATCTCCTCTTTTGCCACTGTAACTTTGTGTATGCTGGGAGGCTCGATCACGATCGTGTTAAAACATTGGATGACAGAAAATAACCGGGTAAACCAACTGGAAAGAATTCATGTGCAGTCGGAAGTGGAGCAATTGAAAGCCCAAGTCAATCCTCAGTTACTTTTTAATGTACTTAACCGTACTGCAGTTTTGGCAAAAAGTGAACCGAAGGAGGCATCCGGGATGTTATTGGAGTTAAGCCAGATTCTGAGATACCAGCTCTATGATTGTAGCCGGAAAGCGGTGTTATTAAAGGCTGAAATAGATTTTTTGACAAACTATCTCGCTTTGGAACAGGTATATTCCCATCGTTTTCAATACATGGTTTCAGCCGAAGGGGAGGTGCATCGGATATTTGTCCCTCCCTTGTTGTTCCTTCCTTTCGTGCAACAAGCCGTGATTCAGATATACAGTCAGCCTGTATTTGGCTCGATTGATCTAAATTTTCATGTGAATGGGAATGAGATTCAATTTGTTTGCTCTTTTGATAATGGGAATTTACTGCATCCGGATGACTTTTCGAAAATCAGGCAGAGACTGGAATTGCTATATGGAAACGATTATACCTTATCTGTTGCTAAAAGGACAATTATGTTGAAACTTAAAATACAGAAACCATGAGTAATTTGATTGATAATCACGTTCCGGATTTCCTGTTATCTCCATGTTTTAAGTTCGTGAGACATTTTCTGTTGCTATTAACTCTTGTCTGTATCACAATTAGTATATTTGCCAATCAATCAGGAGAGTTAGTGTTGACTTGGGAACGTTTTTACGGGTGGGTATTTTATTTTTTGCTCACCAGTGTGATCATTTACTTTAATTTATATGTGTTAGCCCCTCGTTTTTTAATAAAGGGCCGATTATTGAAATATCTGGTATCCATGTTGGTACTGACATCATTCTCGCTTGTATTTATCGCAATTTTACAGATGAATGTTCAAGAGGTTAGTGCGAATTACGAGGATGGAAATCCATATATCATATTAAACATGATCACGTCAATCATCTCGTTTGGATTACTAATATTCGGAACGTCGGCTTTGCTACTGTTTAAATACTGGATCGGTTACAGCCAACGAATAGACGAACTGGCCTCTTCGACATTACAATCCGAATTGAAATTTCTTAAGAAACAAATTAACCCGCATTTTCTGTTCAATATGCTGAATAATGCTAACGTGCTGATCAAGAAAAATCCAGAAGAAGCCTCCCGGGTGCTTTTCAAGCTTGAAGATATGTTGCGTTACCAAATTAACGACAGCGCAAAAGAACAGGTGTTGTTGAGTTCTGAGATTCATTTTTTGAATGACTTTCTGAATCTGGAGAAGGTTCGACGGGATAAATTCGAGTATGTCATTTCCAAAGAAGGAGATATTAGTGAGGTATGGTTGCCACCATTATTGTTTATTCCTTTCGTGGAGAATGCCGTGAAACATAACGTGGATAGCGAGAATTCATCGTATGTCTATCTCGGTTTCAAGGTCTGGGATAAACAACTGGAATTTCAATGTATAAATTCAAAGCCTAAAATCGCTTTACGGAAAAATGAAGTGGGAGGGTTGGGACTAAAGAATATAAAGCGCAGGTTGGAATTGCTGTTTCCGGAACGTTACACGTTGGAGATAGAAGAAAGTGAAATAAGTTATACCGTATATTTACATTTGATATTATGAATTGTATTATTGTTGATGATGAACCGTTAGCCCGTGAGGCGATAGAAATACTGGTAAAAGATACGAGTCAACTAAATCTGACGGGTATGTTTAATAATGCTATCGGAGCGTCAAAGTTCATGGAAGAGAATCCGGTAGACTTGATCTTTTTGGATATTCAGATGCCGGGAATCACGGGTATCGAGTTTGCTCACAATATATCCAAGAGAACGTTGGTCATTTTCACCACGGCTTACACGGAATATGCTTTGGATAGTTACGAGGTCGACGCTATCGACTATTTAATTAAACCGGTTGACCCAGAACGCTTTCACAAGGCTGTCAACAAGGCAATTGCTTACCATTCTTTATTATTAAAAGAAGAGAAAGAAAATATCGAGGCAGGTAACACGGAATACTTCTTCGTAAAGTCTGAAAGACGCTACTTTAAAATAAATTACAAGGATATTCTATTCATCGAGGGACTGAAAGATTACGTGATCATCCAATTGGATGAACAACGGGTGATTACCCGAATGAATCTAAAGAATATATTTGAGTTATTACCCAAGCATGATTTCTTACGAGTCAATAAATCCTATATCGTAAATACTAAGCATATAGACTCCTTTGACAACAATGACATTTTCATTAAAACACATGAAATAGCTATTGGAAACACCTATCGGGATGTCTTTTTCGAGACGTTTATGAGGATGGGGTAGTTTGCTATATATGGCTTTCCTAATTTGTGAGACACTATCTCACAAATTATTATTTCTACTATTATACAATATAGTTGTTATTTAGAAAATAATTATTTTCTAAATAACTTATTGCTTTTATATATTTAAGTACATTTGCGAATGTGTATGTGTAAAACTATTCTTATGTCTATAAGCTCTACTATTTTAGAGAAATATTTTAACAAGTTGTACCGACCGTTATGCCTGTATGCCTTAAATATAACCGAATCATATGAGGATTCTGAAGATATTGTACAACAGATCTTCGTGGAATTGTTGGAAAAGGCGGTTGCAGGAAGTTTGGAAGTGGGAGACATGAAGGGATATTTATACACGGTGGTACGGAATCGGGCGGTGAAATATGCGAAAAAGAATCAGGAAAAAGTTTCCGTGGAAAGTGCAATGTACTTGACAGACGAGAATGCCTTATCCATATCGGTAGAGGAGGAGGCTTTAGTTTGGGATTGGATAGACGCTTTACCTACTGAACGACGGAATATATTTTTGATGGCCAAACAGCAAGGGATGAAATACAAGGAGATTGCCATACAACTGGATATTTCGGTTAAAACTGTTGAAGGGCAAATGGGAAAAGCATTGAAGGCTTTGAGAGATAAAGCAATAAAAATCTATTTGTTCTTCTTCGGATAAAATAATCTCGTAAACATAGGGAGTATGAAAAATGAATTACTAGCAAAATATATTCTTGGTGAGGCGAACACGAAAGAAGGGCAAAGAGTGGAACAATGGTTGGAAGAAAGTGAAGACCACCAACGAGAATTTCGACAACTCAAGCGCCGTATAGAATTAGGTTCTAAGCGTTACAAATATGGAGTTTTTGACCCCCGACAGGCAATACAAAAAGTGAAATTCCCTGCGAAGACGCACTACTTGCGAATTTTGCCAGTAGCTGCCTCTATCATTGTTTTAATATTCGGTGTATTATGGTTTTGGAATAAATCGTCACTTCAGGAAACGGTTTTACTCTCCCGGACCGGGGAAACAAAAGTATTTTATTTACCGGATAGTTCCCGTGTAATGCTAAGCGGAGATAGTCGTTTGGCTTATAATGCTCAATTCGGAAAGACAAATCGAGAACTTTCCCTACGGGGAGAGGCATTTTTCCAAGTAAAACGGGACACGAGCAAACCTTTTATCGTGGAAACATCCTTAATTCAAGTAGAAGTATTAGGTACTTCCTTTCAAGTGATTGCAGAAAAACTTCAAGCTGAAGTTTTTGTAGAAAAAGGACGGGTGAAAATTATCACCCAAGATAAAAAACAAGAAAGAATCCTTGAAACCGGAATGTCCGTTAAGTATGGGAAAAAGGATAGGAAATTAATGATCTCCACGAAAGAAGATAAAGGGGAACAACAAATCCTTAAATTTGATAACGCTCCCTTGTCTGAAGTCATCGAAACGCTGAATGAATACTACGATAGTCACGTAACATTACCCGCAGACTATGCAACTCTCCGGATAACCGTTGTTTTTAAAGAAGTTTCATTGGAGGAAGCGATCGAGATTATTAACAGGACTTTGGATATTCAATTGACGATTTAAGTATGCGTGCCGGGCTTATACTTGTCTTGTTAATTTTTGGGACCCTAAGAGGAAATGCTCAGGAAGTCTTTTCATTTACATTTCGTGAAACTCCCGTGGAGGAGGTGTTGAAGAAAATCGAACAACAGGCGGGATATATATTTTCATATTCACCTTCTATTTTACAACCATTAGTTCAAAAAACAATATCTATAAAACAGGCTAATTTAGAACAGGTTTTAAACCTTTTGTTCAAATCATCAAACATCTTCTGGGAGAAATTGGGAAGATATATCATTTTAAAACCGGGGAAACGCTTTTTCTCTGTTTATGGAAGAATATATAACAAAGAATCTCGGGAAAGGCTGATTGGAGCCTCTGTTTATGATTCCCGGTTGCACGTGGGTGCAGCAACCAATAATTACGGGTTCTACACGTTAATCGTACCGGAAGGAGAAGTTTGTTTAAACTACTCTTACGTGGGTTATCAAAGTGCCTCATGCCAATTTTATTTGAAATCGGATACCGTGATTCACGTCGAATTACAACCCATGTTGAACTTGGACGAAATTGTTGTAGTTCAACCCAATATCCCCGGATGGGTAAAGAATTCGCAACCGGGACAACTGGAATTTCCGATCTTGACTGCAACCGTGATTCCCAAACTATTGGGAGAGAGCGATCTACTGAAAGCGGTTCAGTTATTTCCCGGTGTGCGGGTTGGCATGGAAGGAATAGCGGGAATACTGGTCCGAGGGGGTAATCGGGATGAAAATCAATTTCTGATAGATGATATTCCGTTGTATAACGCGAATCATTTATTGGGATTTTTCTCGGTATTCAATTCTGATGCCGTAAAAAACGTAAATTTCTACAAATCAAGTTTCCCGGCTCGTTACGGGGGGCATCTTTCTTCCATTATGGATATACGTTTGAAGGAAGGTAATCTACAAGAATATCATGGTAGTTTTTCTATTGGTCTTTTATCCAGTAAATTTAATATTGAAGGCCCCATGGAAAGAAATCGTAGCTCGTTTAATATCACGGCTAGAAGAACTTACTTGGATTTAATTGGGACCCCTATTTACGCGGCAATAAATAACACGAATGATAATAAAGAAAAGATAGGGTATAATTTCACGGATATAAATATCAAGCTGACCCGCATGTTCTCGCAACGGAATGCCTTGTCTTTCATTCTATTCTACGGGAATGACTATTTGAAATATAAAAAGGATGAGAAAGACTCCTATTTTGAACCGGACCGTAAGCGAGATTATATGCGTGGAACGTGGGGAAATTGGGGTGTCGGATTGCGATGGGATAAAATGATCTCCACGGGATTGTACGCGAACACGGTGCTTTCTTATAATCAATATCGGGCTTTTATGAATAAAAGATACCGACATGAAAATTCATCGGGTGACACCATCCGGTTAAAAAAGATCCGTTTCAAATCCGGTCAAGAGGAGTGGAGGCTGAAAAGTGATCTAACTTGGGTCATGAATCATTGGAACCGTTTGTATTTCGGGGGACATTACATTTATCATGTTTTCACACCGGAAAAACGAATCACTCTTCATAAAGTAATGGAAGAAGAAACGCTTTCCCGAAAACGGGTAAATTATAAAGAATATGCCCATGAAGTAGCCTTTTACGTGGAAGATGAAATGACGATAAAAGAGAAATGGATCGTGCATCCCGGAATCCGGGGTATATTATTTCATGTCGGGAGTACAAATTATTTTTCACTGGAACCTCGATTTTCCATGCAATATAATTGGACGGATCGTTGGGAGACAAAGGCTTCCTACACGCTGATGTCCCAATATATTCATCAGTTGGGAAGTAGCACGATGAATATGCCTACGGATCTGTGGGTGCCGGTTAGTGATGATGTGAAACCCATGAAATCACATCAATGCGTGTTAGGTGTTTATTATCATCCTTGTGCGCGATGGCATTTTTCTCTTGAAGGATTTTATAAAACTCAGAATCATTTGCTAGACGATTACAACGGGGTTGACATCACCCCGGAATATGCGGATTGGAAAGAAAACGTTCATTCCGGAAAAGGACGTTCCTATGGATTGGAGTGGATGGGGCAAAAAACAGGGGGAAGGACAAACGGGTGGATAAATTATACTCTTTCTCGTGCTTATCGCTGGTTTCCGGACGGTTCAATCAATCAAGGCCTACGTTTTCCGGCGAAATATGATAGCCGTCACATTCTGAATCTGGTTTTACTGCATAAATTCAGTAACTTTTTTGATGTAAGTGCCACGTGGACATTCAATAACGGTTTCTATACGACGCAACCATTGGAAAGATATGATACGCCGACTCACCTACCGGGGGAGAAAGGAGAAGAAAAGAAGGATATCATATTTCATATTGAAAAACGTAACAACATGAAAACACCCGATTATCATCGTTTGGATTTGGGATTCAATTTCCATCGTCATCGAAAACATGGAATTTCCACTTGGAGTATTAACCTGTACAATGCTTATTGCAGGTTGAACACGATAGAATTAAGTCCCGATTATGATTCTAAATATGGTGATCGGGAAGAGCGACAGTATTTTAGTAATGATTGGCTTTTCCCGATCATTCCCTCTTTTTCCTACACGTTTACTTTTTGAGATGATGAGAATAGTGATTTTTATATGGATTGGCTTGTTTTATTGCGGGTGCAATAATTCAGAAGAATATGATTTTCGAGGAAAGGTACCCGAAAGTCGATTAGTGCTTTATGCTTATGCAGAAACGGATTCTTTGCTATATGCTGAAATTTCGAAATCAAGAACATACACGGACAACACGGAAATGGATTCAACGTGGAATGTGAGAGGGCAGGTGTACATGAACGATAAGTACGCGGGAGAATTAAAACCTGCGGGTCATAACCGCTATTCATCAGACGTTCGCCCTAAAGCGGGAGATAAAATCACGATAAAAGTTACCTGTTCGGGATTAGAGGAGGCAGTCGGTTCTACCATGGTATGCAATTCGTTCCCGGAAATCCAATTAGATACTTTCAGTAAAATGAATGCCCTGCAATTACGTGTTCAGATAAAAGATGGGGGAGAAACGGAGAATTATTATAGGCTGGTGGTTGAAAATGAAAGGTTCTATCATGGAATCCGTTGGAAAGAGGGACAGGTAAAAATAGATTCTTCCACGACTTATTCTTATGACGTGGATCTTTCCGGGGAGGAGTTATTATCACACGAAATGATCACGACGATTTTCGGAAAAGAGATAAATGTCAACCCGTATCAGGTATTTACGAATGAAAGTTTCCGGGGAAAGGAACGAATTATCCATGCAAGCGTAAGTCATCCCTATGCATACGAGAGGGAAACATGGGTGATCACGGGTGACGGAGACACGATCCGGTACGTGGAAAAGGAATCATATCGTTTGCGGGTGAAAGTACTCCGGATTGACAAACCTTTATTTGATTACCTGTACTCCTTGGGGATTTTTGAACAACAATCGACCATGTATAAAGAACCCATTAAAGTGTATTCCAACGTACAAGGCGGGCTTGGCGTGGTGGGAAGTTGTTTCACTCGTGAAGTGATCATGGATTTTCGGGCAAAATCTGAAAAATAAAAAATTAGAATAGGGGTTTTCCGGTTTATTGACTCTTAAGAGTAGAAAACTCAAAAGAATCAATACATGAAAAAAGAAGTTGTCGGAATATTCCTCGTATTATTGGTATGGGAATTATTATTAAATGGATGTGAGCAAAAATTACACCTTGATTTAAACGCCCAATCTCCCGTTCCGGTTGTAAATAGTATTTTAATGGCTGGTGACGATTCTGTTCGTGTGCGGGTCACTTGGACAAAAAACGTCTACGAACAGGGTGATTTTCCCGTAGAGGCAAATGCTTTGGTAAAATTGTACAAAAACGATCATTTCGTGGGTGAATGTCGGTACCGGAAAGAGGGATGGTATGTCATTACCCATCACGTGGAGGCTACCGGAGTTTATCGGGTAGAAGTAAACATTCCGGGCAAACCGCTTGTCTGGGGGGAAACCAGAGTTCCGGTCCCCTTGCTGAATGCAAGCATAGAATGTGACAGCCTGCAGGAACGGATTATCAATCGGTGGACTGATCGGGAAGAAGAAAAAAACTTCTATTGGCTGTCAACCACCCATTCCTCACAGAATGGGGTGCCGGACACCTTGCACATGGAACTTCAGTCGTATCTTCAAACGAATAGTACGCTACCCGATGCCTTTAACCGCAGTTTTGACTTTGATGAAGAAATCCCGGCAGAATACGATTACTATTTAAGGGTAGAGGACTGCGGTTTGTCCGGGAAGGAGATCGAGTTAAGCTACAAGGGACGGCGTTCGGGGTATTATTACTGGGAACCGGACACGGGATGCTATAAAAGTACCCGTTATATATTGAGCCTTGATGAAAATTACGATCATTATTTGAAATCGTCGATCGTGAACGACGATTATCTATCGGCAATGGATTCTGAACCCTTGTTTTATGCTCCTTTGTGGACTTATTCTAACATACACGGGGGAACCGGGCTGGTGGCCTCTTATTCAAAATATGAAGATTTATTCATTCAAGTATTCACGAAACGGGAGGAATGGTAAGATGAAACGTATTTTATTCATATTCAGCATTCAAATTTGGATCGTATTTACTTCTTTCGCGCAAAACGTAACGTTGAGCGGGTATATTGAGAACAAGGCAACAGGAGAACGACTGGTAAATGCCACGATCGTTGAAACGAAAAGCGGGCGGGGAACAAGCTGTAACCGATATGGTTTCTTTTCACTCTCTTTACCTCGTGGAGAAAACCATTTATCGGTAAGTCACGTGGGATTTACCCGTGTAGAATCTATCATTAACTTGAAAACGGACACATTGATTGTGATGTCGTTAATTCCCGGGAACTGCCTAGAAGAAGTGTTGGTTGTGGAAAAAAAGAATGCTTTTTCATCTGCCGTTGGAAAACATACCTTGTCTTTAGATTGGGTGAAACGAATGCCTGCAGTTCTGGGGGAGGCTGACGTGTTGAAATCCCTTCATTTCCTTCCCGGTGTGAATCCCGGTCAGGAAGGGTTAACCGGTTTTAGCGTGAGGGGTGGTAGTTCCGACAACACTCAATTCCTATTGGATGGTCTTCCCGTGTATAATGTGAATCACGCTTACGGGTATTTTTCCGCTTTTAATGGAGATGCCCTGCAAGATGTTACGCTTTACACGGGTGATCTTCCCGCTCGTTACGGGGGTAGCTTGTCCTCCGTGCTGGAAGTGACCATGCGGGAAGGGAATCGTAAAAAATATTCGGGAGACATTCATGTTAGCCCGGTGGCCGGCTCCGTGGTTGTGGAGGGGCCACTGAAAAAAGATAAGGCCTCGTTCCTCATATCGGGAAGAAGAACTTGGTTGGACGGTTTACTATGGACAGGACAAAAGATTGCCGGGAGTGATTTCTCGACAGGTTATAATTTTTATGACTTAAATGCTAAAGTAAATTGGGAAATCAACCCGTATAATCGGTTGTATATAAGTATGTACAATAGCCGGGATTCTCGTTTCGCAACATGGAAAGCAAAGGATTCCAAACATTCCGACCGTTTCCGGTTTTACTGGGGTAATCTTAGTGTTTCGGGGCGATGGAACCATCTCTTCAGCCCTACCTTTTTCTCTAATATCACCTTGTATTATAGTCAATTCAATAATAGTCAAATCATGACGGTATATAACGAGAGTGTCTCTCAACGGGAGCAATCGAAAACAAATTCCCGGTTACGGGATTGGACTTTGAAAACCGACTCGGAGATTGCTATCGGGGAGAAGCACCGCACCCGATTCGGAACGGTTTGCTCTATTAAATATTATGCCCCGGAAATGTCATATATCGGTAGTGTAAACTTGAATGAAAACGTGAGAGACACGACCACCGGTAATGTGTATTCGCTGGAAACTTATCTGGAAGATCATTGGCAACTGAATGATCGTTGGAGCGTGGATGCCGGAGTTCGTTTTAGTTTACTGGCGGTGCCCCACGCCCGTTATTATTCCTTGCAACCTCGTCTCTCTATTTCGTACCGGATAGGAGAGAGCATGTTATTCAAGACCTCATGGGCAAGGATGCAGCAAGCACAGCACCTGTTGACGAGTAATTCGATGGGCATGAATACCGATTTGTGGGTTCCTGTTACCCGGCGAGTAGCTCCCGCATCTTCGGATTTGTTTTCAATAGGTTGTTTCTACGCTTTTGCAAATACATGGAATTTCTCGATAGAGGGATATTTTCATCAGATGGATCACGTGGTACGTTACCAAGATGGTATTCTTTTTCTTAAAACAAAGGACAGGAGCTGGCAGGATTATGTTGACATGGGCAAAGGACGAGCTTATGGAGTGGAGGTTATGGCAAAGAAAACGACAGGAGCCTTAACGGGGTGGGTTTCCTATTCGTGGTCAAAGTCGGAACGTCGTTTTGATCATGTAAATAACGGGGAATGGTTCCCGTTTGAATACGATCGTCGGCATAAGTTGAACGTGACGACCAATTACACGCTCCCGATCAAGGAAAAATGTAAGTTCAACAAATCATTTTCAATTAATTTTACGCTTGCGACCGGGAACTACATCTCGATAGGGAAACAATTCTATCATGCGGCCCCGATGCCTGAAAGTTTTCAAACAGATGCAGACAATACGCAATACCGGGAATATATTGAACGTCCGAATAATTTTCGAATGCCTGCCTATCATCATTTGGATATATCATACGCTTTGGATAATCGAAAAGGAAAGGGAAGTTCATGGGTATTTGGCATTTATAATTTGTATGCCCGTAAGAATCCTTCTATCATATACCATAAACAAACGAGAGAAGGGGTGACTACCCGAAGTTGGAGTTTACTTCCATTTGTACCGTCCGTGACGTGGAGTTACCATTTTTAAGGTGATATTCTCCTGTTTTCGAAAAAAACGAACAGAAGATGAGCCGATAACGGGCTCAGAATAGGCCACCGGTTTTACACTCCTCCGGTACAAGTCCAATACACCATCAATGGGAACTGGTGCGGTAGAGCTGTAATTGAAATGGTGAAAAATAGGGAAGGCCTGATTACGGTTTTTTCATGGCTCAAACGTGACGGGAATGGGGTACAAATAAAGAGATGAGGCAGCCCCATCTCTTTACTTATTTTGATGAATAACGAATCTTAGATTTTTGAATTCACGATATTCAAAATATCCGTTTCCATTTGTTTGGCCATTTCAACCACTTTTTCACCTCTGGAAATAATATCGTTAGCATATTCTTTATCATCCAATCCGGCAGCATTGATCTTCACGTTCAAGAAAGCGCCGATTACTCCGGAACGAGCGGCCAAAGCACCAACTCCGGCATCAGTTACAGAATTCGGATTACCGATCTCTGCCATGGCTTTCACCACTTCCATACATTCGTAGCAAAGCATCATCGTTTTGAACGGTACTTCGGTAGCAAACTTGGTTGCATCTTGAATTGCTTGGTGACGTGCAGCTTTTTCTTCGTCTGTTTTCTTCGGTAATCCGAAGGCATCCATGATACGATTGAAAGCGTTAGTATCCTCGTCAACCATTTTGATTAATTCAACTTGATAAGCTTTTCCTCTTTCAGCCCAATTACTGAATTCTTCCCAACGCTCATCCCAACCGCGTTTGTGAGAAGACAAGTTGGCAACCATCGTGGCCAGTGAAGAAGCAAGAGCTCCCATGTATGCTGAAATGGAACCACCACCGGGAGCCGGAGATTCTGATGCTGTTTCATCAGCAAATTCATGAAGATTCATATCGATCAAGAATTTCTTTCCTTGATTCATCTCATCTTCCAGAATATACTCGATGATTTTCTTTCTGGGTTCGAACGGATACAATTCATCCAAGCCTAAAGATTTCACGGCAATCTTGATCAATTCTTTATCTGATACCCCGGTAGAGCGTTGTTGTTTACGCAAGAAATAACGTCCGGCGTCCAACATGGCTTTTAACGGAATTACACCCACTAACTCGGAACCGGTTACACGAATCCCGCGATCCTGTGCTTTACGGCATACTTCGTCGAAAGCCTCATGTACGGAAGTCACGGAAATATCCGTCAAGTTCATGGAGATCTGAGCAATTCCATACTCTTCGATAAACCAACCAATAGCCTTCACAGACTTCAAGGTTCCCGGGATCATCACGTTTTTACCTTTCTCGTCTTTTACGATCTTACCGGTAATAGGATTTCCTTCTCTCTTAGCTCTTCCTCTTTCGCGTACGTCAAAAGCGATCGCATTGGCACGACGGGTAGAGGTGGTATTTAAGTTCACGTTGTAAGCCACCAAGAAGTTACGGGCTCCAACAGCCGTAGCTCCGGTTTTAGCCGTCCACTCGTTCAACTCACGGGGACCGAAATCGGGATGCCATTGTTCACTGCTTAAACGCTCACCAAGAGCCTCATATTCTCCGGCACGGCAAGTAGCCAAATTTCTTCTTTCCGGGGTGAAGGCTGCACTCTCGTAGCAATATACCGGGATGTTCAATTCTTCACCGATACGTTTTGCCAAAGCACGTGCGTATTCCACGGTTTCTTCCATCGTGATGTTTGATACCGGAACCAAAGGACAAACGTCTGTAGCTCCGAAACGGGGATGCGCTCCCTTGTGCTTTTTCATGTCGATCAATTCGGATGCTTTTTTAACGGCACGGAAAGCGGCTTCACATACTTCTTCCGGAGTACCTACCATGGTAACAACCGTACGGTTCGTTGCTTTTCCCGGATCCACGTCAATAAGACTAACTCCTTCAACAGCCTTGATTTCTGCTGTAATCTGATCTATAATATGCATATCGTTCCCTTCACTGAAATTCGGAACGCATTCGATTAATTTTTTCATATATATTAATTTTATAATTTGACAAAAAATAAATTTAGTATCGATTTCCTAATCACTCAATCATGAAATTGTAAATCATCAATCAATAAATCTTCTAAGGGTATCTTATCCGGTACGCTTTCCGGATCCATACCTTTTTGTAATGTGAATAGGGCATAGCTTCCTTAAATTTGTTCTCCGTTTAAGAATACCGCTTCAACTAAATCCGTCCCGTAAGCGTATGGAAGATACTCTATTCCAGTAATCGGAGTCGTGATATAGAAATTCGCTTTTTTACCCACGGCGATACTACCCAGCTCTTCTTCTACACCCATAGCGTATGCCGAATTGATGGTCGTTGCATTAATCACCTCTTCCGGCAGCATTTTATAATTCACGCACCCGAGAGACATCACGAATTTCATGTTTCCGGAAGGAGAGGAGCCAGGATTAAAATCCGAAGCCAAAGCAACAGGAAGTCCGGCATTAATCATTTTGCGAACAGGAGAGTAAGGCATATTCAAAAAGAATGCAGCTCCCGGTAACACGGTCGGCATGGTTTCACTACCTTTTAATGCAGCGATTTCTTCATCCCCGACATATTCAAGATGATCCACGGATAAGGCATTGTATTTTACCCCGACTTGAATACCACCCGAGTAATCCAGTTCGTTAGCGTGTATCTTCGCACGCAATCCGTATTTCATTCCGGCATTTAACATCCTGTCCGTGTCTTCCACCGTGAAGAATCCTTTATCACAGAACACGTCGATATAATCAGCCAAATCCTCGGCAGCAACAGCTGGAATCATTTCATTAATGATTAAATCCACGTATTCCGTTTGCCGTCCCTTGTATTCTACTGGAACAGCGTGAGCGCCTAGGAAGGTGGACTTTATGGTTAAAGGTGTTTCCTCGCTCAGTCTTTTAATCACACGCAACATTTTGAGTTCACTCGCCGTGTCCAAACCGTAACCACTCTTGATTTCCACGGCTCCGGTTCCAAGAGAGGCAATCTCTTGCAAACGGGCATAAGCTGAATCAAATAACTCTTCCTCCGATGCCTTCCGGATACGTTCGGCTGAATTCAAAATGCCACCACCTCTTTTGGCAATCTCCTCGTATGATAAACCTTTGATTTTATCAATATATTCTATTTCCCGACTCCCGGCATACACGATATGCGTGTGGGAATCACAGTAGGCGGGGAGAACCAAACGTCCTTTGGCATCTATTTCCTTCACCGTGTCCGTGCCCTCGTAAATCGTATCTTGATTCAATTCGCTCATTTTACCGAAAGCCTCTATTTTATCCTCGTTAATCAGAAGGTAGGCATCGTCAATGATACCCAGTTTTGCCATGTCGGCACCCGCAACCCATTTACGTGGTTCTTCTTCAACCTGAACAAGTTGCTTTATGTTTATAATTAATGTTTTCATTCTTCTCGTGTTTAATTCATTTGGGAACGAATGTATTAAAATCCTTGAAAATCCACAAGGAAAGCGTTCAGAAAGTTTATTTATTATCTAAAGACTTGTAAACGATTGGCATCTAATCTCAAAAATATAAATATAAGAATGGTAAAAGACCATAGTGATGATCCCCCGTAACTGAAGAATGGAAGAGGAATACCGATAACAGGTGCCATTCCAATGGTCATTCCAATATTGACTGCCACGTGGAAGAATAGGATAGAGGCTACTCCATAACCATATATCCGGGAAAAACTGGAACGTTGTCGTTCTGCCAGTTTGATAATTCGTAAAATAAACACCGTCAATAGCACGATGACGAGGGTGCTCCCGATAAACCCCCACTCTTCGCCAACAGTACAGAAGATAAAGTCTGTACTTTGCTCCGGAACGAAGTTCAATTTAGTCTGTGTTCCTTGTAGGAATCCCTTACCCAGTAATCCTCCGGAGCCTATTGCAATTTTGGATTGAGTGACATTATATCCTGTTCCCTTGGGGTCTACTTTTATACCCAGTAACTCGTTAATACGATCCTGCTGGTGAGGTTGAAGATGGTCAAAAGCATAATTCACGGAAGGAGCGGCCCCGACGCATAACCACGAGATCAGTAACAGGGTAATCATGTTTTTCATCTTCCGCTTATATATCGGGTAGATCGCGGTTATACTTGTAATCACGTAAACGATGAGTAGCATGTAATAATCGGAAATCGATAGATTAAACATCCATTTAATCAAGGCAAAAAGCCCGAAACCACACCCGATGAACAGGATGATCTGGAATAATTCCCGAATATCGTGCCGATAATAATAAAAGGCTATCAGTGTTCCCCCGATAATGACAAGCAATACCGTGAAAGGGGTATACAGCAATGCCATGATAAATATAGCTGCCGCCACGAAACAAAGCAATAGGATAGAGCCATGCAATCCTTCCCGGAAAAGAACGAGTATAAAACTACTGTACACGAGAGCTGACCCCGTGTCGTTCTGCAAGATAATCAATCCCGCGGGAAGAGCTAAAATTAACCCGATGGTCAAAAGGCTGGAAAAGCGCATTACCTTGAAATTATGACGGCTCATGACATAGGCTATGGCCAAGTTGGTTGCAAATTTGGCAAACTCCGCCGGTTGAATGCGAAAATCCCCGACTTCAAACCACGAACGCGCTCCCTTGGTTTCCGTACCCAAAAACAGGACGGCAATCAACAAAAATATCATGATGCCGTAAATGACCATCGAGAAGGTGGTAAAGAATTTACTATCCGTGAGTAGAACGAGAAAAGCAAGCACGAAAGCCGCCCCGATCCAAATCAACTGTTTCCCGTACTTTTGAGAAATATCAAGAATACTGCTATGATTTTCATCATATACTGCCGCATAAATATTTATCCACCCGATTAATACAAGCAACAGGTATAATAGAATGGAAAACCAATCTATGTTGGCAAGTAGGTTATTAGATCTGCTATTCATTGCTCGTTTCTTTTACTTTACTGGTTGTATCATGGATCAGACTACCTTGGAACATCTCTTTTTCAAGAGGTTTCTTCTTGTCGGATATTTTTCCTTTCAAATATTTCTCTATTAATAAACCGGCAATCGGGGCCGCGTAACGTGATCCCCAAACCCCGTTTTCAACATATACAATCAACGCGATCTTCGGATCTTCTACCGGGGCAAAAGCAATAAACACGGAGTGATCGTCACCATGCGGATTTTGCACGGTTCCTGTTTTTCCGGCTATTGCAATTGAATCCACCTGAGCCCGTCGTCCGGTTCCCCCCTTGATAACCATTTGCATTCCTTCGACGATAGGGTCAAAGTGTTTCCGATCAATGGGAATAACGTGCTTTTTTATCTGGCTGGAAATCGAGTCATTTATCGATCTTACAATATGTGGTGTAATATAATATCCCCGGTTCGCCAAGATCGTGGCCAAATTCGCCATTTGAATCGGCGTGATCATTAATTCTCCCTGACCAATGGAAAGAGAAATCATGTAGGAGGGGTACCATTTTTGTGTTTTAAACACATTGTCGTAATATTCCTGCGTGGGGATAGAACCGGATACTTCATTGGAGAAATCCGGACATATCTTATTGCCGAACCCGAAGGACATCACGTATTTCCGCCATTCCCCGTAAGCATTTCGCACCGTTTTATATTCCGGTAATTCCAAGATTCTCTTGAAAACATTGGCGTAATAGGGGTTACAGGAGTTTTCAATGGACTGGAGTAAATTCACAGGAGAACTATGATGGTGACACTTCATGAATTTTCCCCCGACAATATAAGCACCTCCACTACACGTACATTGTGTTTGCAGGGAAATCGCTTTTGTTTGTAAACCAATCAGAGCTTGAACGGTTTTGAATATGGAACCCGGGGGATATTGTGCCATCGTCGTTCTGTCAAATAGGGGTTTCAAGGGATCATTTAGCAATTTGGAGTAATTTTTACCCCGATCCAAGCCGACCATTAATTGCGGATCATAACCGGGACTGGACATCTTGACCAATATTTCTCCCGTAGAAGGTTCAATAGCCACGATTCCGCCTTTTTTGTTCTGCATGAGTTCGTAGGCGTATTCTTGTAGGTCAACATCTAACGTGGTGTATAGATTTTCACCGACAATGGCATCTTCGTCATATTCTCCGTCCGCAAACGAACCCTTCACCCGGTTTTTATTGTCGACAAGAACGACCCGTTTTCCCTTGGTACCGCGAAGGTGTTTTTCGTATGTTTTTTCCAACCCACTGATCCCGATGTAATCTCCTTGTGCATAATAGGGATCTTTCATCTGTTCGGAATTTACCTCTCCGATATAGCCGAAAACATCTGCAGAATGGTTTACGTTATATTTTCGTAACGTTCTGGTTTGTATATAAAAACCCGGATAACGATAAAGTTTTTCTTGAAGGATAGCATATTTGTTTCCGGGGATCTGGGAAACAAGAACCGAAGGTTTGAATTTCGCATAATCCCGACAATCCTGAATCCTTTTTTCCAAAGATTCTTTCGTTATATCCAGAATGGAAATCAATTCTAAAGTATCAAATTTTTTTACCTGGTTGGGGATAATCATTAAATCGTAGGCCGCTTGATTATCAACCAAAAGTTTGTTATTCCGATCATATATTAATCCTCGTGCCGGATATTCGGTTTCCGTCCGCTGGGAATTATTTTCAGCCATAACTTTATATTTGTCGGACACCACCTGATAGGTAAACAATCGCAGGAGGTACACGACACATACACTGATAATAATTCCTGATATAATCCCTTGTCTATACCCGAATTTGTTCATTTCAAGAATTCATTAATCGATTAAAACCACGCTTTTATTGCTGTACTTTCTTAATTCCGATGAAATAGTAGAGTAGCATGAATAACATTGAGATAAAGGTACTTAAAATAATCCGGATAATCGAGATTAGCATATCGTTAAAAGTAAAGGCCTCTGTCATAATCAGAACCACGTTAAATAACAGCGTGGAAACAAATGTGTATTTCAGAAACCACCTGACATCCGTCAGACCTTGCCCTCCATGCGTGTCGTCTATTTCTTCCCGGGTAGAGGTCAACTGCAATAACCGGGGACGAATATAAGCGATGAAAGTAGATGCCGCGGCATGAATACCGACCGTGTTATCAGCCAAGTCCATGATTAAACCTAAAAAGAACCCGAATAACAGTAATGGTATACCTTTCATCTTGTAAGGTAAGATGTAGAGAGCCAGAATATAAATATTCAAATAGAAATAGGAGCCAAGGTGGATATTATCCACGATTACAATCTGTAATAAAGAAAGTATCAACAAATGAATGAAATAGTTTATATTATTCATGATAGTTTATGGCTTCTAAACTTGTTTGCTCATTTTTCTTGTTATTCAATATGACATAAACATGGTTTATGCGCTTGAAATCAACGGCTAGTTTGACCTTTATCTTTAAGAAGTTCGCGGTTTCCTTGTCAACAGATTCTACATATCCCACGACAATTCCTTCCGGAAAGATTTTTGAGAGACCGGAAGTGACAATCGTATCCCCGGCATTAACTTCCACGTGATAGGGAATATCATTCAGATAGGAGTAGGCATAATCATTACCATCCCATTGCAAGGAACCGTAATAGTTATTCTTTTTTATTTTGGCCGAAATTCGAGAATCCACGTTGATCAAGGGGATGACTACGGCAAAATGATCACTTAAATCCTGAATAAGTCCCACGATCCCTTCCGGAGTACAAACGGCCATTTCTTTCTGAAGACCGTTTTTTCGTCCTCGATTTAAAGTAATGTAATTCTTTGTCCGGTTATATGTCGCATTTACCTGTTTTGCCCCGATATACTCGTAAACAGGTATACTATCTTGTACAACCGTCCCATGGATAATCGTATCCCGTAAAAGCTCATACTCTTCCAAACGATTTTTCAGCAAGATATTTTCATTTGCCAAAGATTCGTTCATCTCTTTTAGACGAAAATAATCTTTTATGCTCGTGATCGTTGACGAGACGTTTCCGAATAGAGTAGAAGCACTTTCAGAGAAAATTGCTCTCTGATATTCGTTATGACGAATAATCAGAGAGAAACTTACGATTTCCAGTAATATAAAAATAATAGTAAAATGATATTTTAATATCAGTTTTATAATCTCTTTCACATCACTATCTTATAAGGAATGAGAACCTGTCCACGTTCTTTAATGCAATTCCCGTACCTCTGGCCACGGCTCGCAATGGATCTTCAGCAATATGGAATGGAATGTTCAGCTTGTCGGTCAAACGTTTATCCAACCTGCGCAACAATGCACCACCACCGGCCAAATATATTCCTTTGTTCACAATGTCTGCATACAACTCGGGAGGCGTCTGTTCCAAAGCGGCCAAGATTGCAATTTCAATTTTAGAAATGGATTTCTCGATACAATGGGCTATCTCTTGATAGGAAACAGGTACTTCAACCGGAAGAGAGGTCATCTGATTCGGTCCTTGCACCACGAAGTCGGCAGGAGGTTCATCCAGTTCGGACAAAGCTGAACCGACATGAATTTTAATTTCTTCTGCTGTACGTTCCCCAATCTTGATATTGTGTTGATGTCTCATGTATTCCTGAATATCATCCGTCAAGTCATCACCCGCAATACGGATGGACTTATTCGTAACGATACCTCCCAAAGAGATCACGGCGATCTCCGTGGTACCACCACCTATATCCACGATCATGTTACCTTCCGGGGCTTCCACGTCCAAGCCGATACCCAAAGCGGCAGCCATCGGCTCGTAAATCATATAGACATCCCGTCCTCCGGCGTGTTCGGCAGAGTCTCGTACGGCACGTAGTTCAACCTCTGTACTTCCGGAAGGTATGCAAACCACAATACGCAAAGAAGGAGAGAAGAACTTGCTCTTTCCGTTTGCCATCTTGATCATACCCCGAATCATCTGTTCGGCAGCGTTAAAGTCCGCGATCACACCATCTCTCAACGGGCGAATGGTCTTTATATACTCGTGTGTCTTACCCTGCATTTGGCGAGCTCTCTCACCAATAGCAATTACCTTCTCTGTTTTTTTATCGACGGCAACAATGGATGGCTCGTTTACAACCATCTTGTCATTCATGATGATGATCGTGTTCGCTGTCCCCAAGTCGATCGCTATATCTTGTGTTAAAAAAGAAAACAAACCCATAATCCAATTAATGTTTGAAGTGTCTCATTCCAGTAAAAATCATCGCAATATTATACTTGTTGGCCGCATCAATCGAATCCTGATCATGGATAGATCCGCCCGGTTGAATGATCGCGGTGATGCCGGCTTTGTGGGCAGCCTCAACACAATCAGCGAAAGGGAAGAAGGCATCAGATGCCATCACGCTCCCCGCAATTCGCTCCCCGCCTTGACGAATGGCATTTTCCAATGCCCAGATTCGACTTACTTGTCCCGGACCAACTCCCGTGGTGCATTTGTCTTTTGCAATCGCAATTGCATTGGATTTAGTATGCTTGACAACTTTCCATGCAAACAACAAGTCTTCCAGTTCTTTTTCCGAAGGACAACGATTTGTAACGTATTTCAATTCACCATCAAGCAACTGTTGGTCCATATCTTGAATCAACAGACCTCCCAATACGGTTTTTGCTTTGGGAGAAGTATAATCTCTTTTACTAATATTTGATACCTGTAACAATCTCAGATTTTTCTTTTTGGTAAGAATTGCTAAAGCTTCTTCCGAGAAAGAAGGAGCTACAATCACTTCCAAGAAAATAGGGGACATGACTTCTGCCGTTGCCTTATCTACTTCCCGGTTTACCGCGATGATTCCACCAAAAATAGAAACAGGATCAGCCTCGTAAGCTTTCTTGAAGGCCTCAGCAAGAGTAGCGGCACTACCAACACCACAAGGATTTGCGTGTTTTGCAGCTACAACTGTCGGCTCTTCGAACTCTTTCAAGGTTTCTAAAGCCCCGTCGGTGTCACCGATATTATTATAAGATAATTCTTTTCCATGTAACTGAATCGCTCCGGTCAACGTACCCTCCGTCTCCTGAATTTGGGTATAGAAAGTAGCTGACTGGTGTGGATTTTCTCCATAACGAAGATCTTGTTTCTTTTCGAACGTTAAGGTCAAGGTCTTCGGTGATTGAATATTCAATCGTTTAGAGAAATAGTTGGCTATTAGAGCATCATAGTGTGAAGTATGAATAAACACTTTAGCTGCTAATAGCTCTTTGGTTTCAAGTGAAGTATCTCCATGAGCTTGAATTTCTTCGATTATTTTCGTGTAATCTTCCGGATCTGTAATCACCGTCACGAAAGGATAATTCTTCGCTGCCGCCCGAATCATAGTCGGCCCGCCAATATCGATATTCTCGATAATTTCTTCGTGTGAAACTCCTGCTTTAAGAATGGTTTCCTTGAAAGGATATAGATTACAAACGACCATATCAATAGGTTCTATCCCAAGTTCGGCCATCTGTTGCTTATGTTTCTCGTTGTCTCGTATCGCTAAGATACCTCCCTCAACATTCGGGTGAAGGGTTTTCACTCTTCCGTCAAAACACTCGGGGAATTGGGTTAAATCTGAGATATCTTTCACCTGTAGTCCCTCTTCTTTCAATTTCTTAGAGGTTCCCCCAGTAGAAATAATCTCCCAACCCATAGAATTTAGCGATTTAGCAAAATCAACAATCCCACTTTTGTCAAATACACTGATTAATGCTCTTTTCGTTCTCATCCGGATATTTAATTTTTATTGTTCCAAACGTAATATTACTTGCAGACAAAGGTAAAAAAAGAATATTATTTTTTTATATAAAAAAGCGTTTCGTGCAATATTTTTCTTGCGATCGCTTTCCCGTGTTCAAAAAAACAGTATATTTGATAAATAATTGGATATTATTAAAGGTTTCGGAATAATTTATTTGTTGATATTATGAGCGATAAAGGTGTTGATTTAATTGTTTACTTACTGTTGACGTTAGGTGCGAGTGCAATAGGCTGGTTTAAGGCTTCCAAGGAGAAAAAAGCAAAAAATACACCTCCCGAATTTCATCTTCCGGAAGAAGAACATGATGATTTAGATGATGAGATTGTCGTGATTTCACAAGAACCGGAAATCTCATCTCCGGAACCTGTTTTTGCTCCGATATCAAATAGCGATGAACTTGTAGAAAGAGCGGGGAGAGAGATAAACGTGAATAATTTTGGTAAAACAGATGAAGAACGTTATGCCATGCTTGAACAACTGCAACAAGCCAGAAGAGGACGGACTAAGAAAGAGGTAGTTCTCTTTAAAGATGACGAAGAGTCTAACGAGCAACTAAATAATTCAACCACGGAATCTTTTGACTTCGATATACGTCAGGCCATCATTTCCAGCGAGATATTAAATCGTAAATATTAATTAGAAATTAATTCCGATTCCAGTGGAGAACGTGAACGAGTAAGGTTTAAAATCAATTTCTGCACTCTTACTCAAGGATTGTAAATAATATTTGAATCCCGGTTCCACTTTTATGTGGATCGATTTTGAAAGGGGATACTCGATACCGAAACCGATATTCGTACTGATATTAAACGTTCTGATGTCCTCGGCTTCTCCCATAAATTCTTTCTTCCCATTGTAATTCACGTAAGTATGGTTACGTACCATAAAACTGGCACCAAACCCACCTAACACACTAAATTTTACTCTATTATCATTCAAATGATAACGGAAAATTAAAGGAATCTCGATAGCATCGAATTGCTGCTCGATACTTCCGTCTTCATCTTGTTCTGTTTTTAATGAAACAAAGGTTTCGGGAGAGGAAACGGTTGCATTGGCTTTGTTTTTTACGCTACCAAGTGGGGTATAGGCATGAGTGTTAGCATTATATGACACCATATCGGAACGAGGCACATACACTTGTGCATCATCCGTCTTTTGTCCCATACGGGAATACCCCAAACCTGTTTCTATAGAGATTCGTTTAGTCGGTTTTACGGCGAAAGTCAACCCTCCACCTACATTAAAAATACCACTCATCTGGCTACTTTCATACTGGGCGGAGCGGGCATTTGTTCCACTCGTTTTATAGCTACCGGACGAATATCCGGGAGAGACATATCCACCTACAGTAAACATTTTAGCATCTTCTGATTTTACTTTATTGGTAGTCTTTACCGTGGGTGTATTTTTCCCATCCAAAAGTTCCGTGTATTTACGTTGATTTTCTATCGCATTTTGATTTACCAAAGGGATAAACCCTGCACGAACGGATGTTTTTTTCAAATCACCTTCCGGCTGCTCGTTCTCCAAACTGGTTAAGGTGGAGGTAGAAACCGGAACCGGAGCAAGATGCTCTACTGTATATTCTTCTCTTTTCTTCTTTATTTTTGGTATTGAATGAGGGGTAGAAGTAAATGCTAGTATCTTATTATTATCCTGATTGTTAATGTCTGAGTTTAGAGTGGCAACAGATGTCGGGGTATAGATATTGGTATGTTTGCTTTGCATGAAAAATCCCACGCCGAATAATAATATTACCGCTGCAGCAATACCACTATACGTGTAAATTCGCCTTAGACGTCTTTGTTTCATCACGAAATGGGAGTTTATTCCTTCCCACACTCGTGCTGGAGGTTCAACGGAAACTTGTTCCAAAGCGTTTTTAAATAATTTCTCAATCTTCTCACTCATCTCTCAAATATGCATTTATCTTCCTTTTCAAAATTTCTTTCGCCCGTGCCAGGTTAGATTTCGATGTACCGTCGGATATACCTAATAATGCTGCTATCTCCTTGTGTTGCATGTCTTCCATGACGTACAAGTTGAAGACCAGCCGGTATTTCTCCGGTAATTGATTGACAAACTCGAACAGCACCTCGGGAGGTATGCTCACGTCATCATCAACATCATCTTCATCCACCACTTCCGGAACTTCTTCGACAACTTGCACGGATCGATTTTTTCTGAATTTCTCTAACGCCGTGTTGATGAAAATGCGCTTCATCCAACCTTCGAAAGATCCTTTTCCCTTGTATTGGCCAATGGACTCCAACACTTTGATAAAACCATCTTGCAAATTATCTTCCGCCTCTTCGCGTGATTTGGAGTATTGGATACATACGGCAAACATTTTAGCCGAGAACATATGGTAAAGTTGTTCTCCCGCTTTTCTGTCTCCCTTTTTGCATCGGTCTACTATTTTGTCCAAATTACACATTGATAACTATTGCTTAGATGCGCTATTTTGTAAATGGTTGCGTTCACTACGCGAAAAAAATGAAAAAAAATCATTATCAGCTAAAAAGCTGTCTTTTTTTTTGCATCGTATTGTTTTTTTGCGAATCTTCGCAGTGTGAAATGAAAATATGTGGTGATAATCACGGAATATTTAAAACTATAAAACAACTAAAAATGAAGACAATCTTAAATTTAAAACAGTATGTAATTTTATTGGTTGCGGCTTTCGCAATGACATCTTGTTTGGATAGCGATGATCCTGCTTTTCAAGTTGCAGGTACAGGATATGTAATCCAAACCATTAGTGAACAAACTGCTAGTGGAGAAGAAGAGGCAACCATTACGAGTAGATTTACACCCATTATTTTAGCGGGAGCAAATGAGCCCATGACAAAATGTAGTGTAAAAGCTCCTGGTGGAGAATCTATTTTAATGACTCAGTTAGATGGTTATGGTGGAATAACATGGGTTTCAAATACATCTTATGGTAGTGAAATGGATAAACTTCCTAGTGGTACATTTACAATAACTGCTTATAATCAAGAGGAAGAACCAGCACAAGGCGTAGCCGTTATAAACAACACGACCGAAATGAAGGCAAAATTGAAAGGGGATGTGGAGTTCAAAGATTCTAAAATCACTGCAACATTCAATAAAGTTGAAGGGGCAACAGATTATTTAGTAATGATAAAAAAATCACGATCATCCATTTTTTACACGTCTATTACTGTTGCAAACTATAGCGCAACAGAACTTGAAAAAGCAGATTGGACTGTTACAATAGATGAAAGTACCTATTCATCTAAAGTTTCTTCTTTGGAAGCAGGTAGCTACTTTCTAACTATTGCAGCTGCAGTTTCTTCATCATCAGGCCTTGTTCTGTATCAAGAAAGTGAAGAGTATGACAACTTTACAAAAAATTAGTTGAATTTGATGTGACGTTATTTCGTATTAGTGCAGAAATAATGCGAGACAATAAATAAACAGACATTCAATTTACAATTTATAGCCGTTTCATCACACGTGTTTCAAACGTAGGGGAAACGGCTATAATTCGTTTATGGTGACTTATCTCGGAACAAACTCTCGCTTAATTCTTATCAAATTGCTTTTGTCTTATTTCGCAACCAAGTTCTTTCCTGTTCTTCAAGATAAGGAGATACTTCTTGATAAACCCGTTCGTTGTAAGCATTTAACCAATCGATTTCATTTTGATTTAAAAGTTGAATTAATAGGGCTGAAGTGTCGAAATAACAAAGAGTTATTGTTTCAAATTGATAGAATTCTCCAAATTCATTCACCGCTTTGGGCTGGCACACGATCAAGTTCTCGTGACGGATTCCATGTAAACCTTCCCGGTACAATCCCGGTTCGTTAGAGGTTACCATACCCGGCAACATTTCTTGATTCTTTAAATCAGGGCGAATAGATTGCGGTCCCTCGTGTACATTGAGAAAATATCCTACACCATGTCCGGTTCCATGTCCAAAATTCCTAAGGTTCATATATAATGGCAACCTGGCAACTATATCAATGTTACATCCTTTCGATCCTTTCGGAAAATATAGCATACTAAGATCAATCATACCCTTTAAAACAAGCGTGTAATCCTCTTTTTCCAATTCTGTCAGTTCTCCCAGTGGCATCGTACGGGTTATGTCCGTCGTGCCGTGCATATATTGAGCACCGGAATCCACGAGATATAATCCTTTGGGATGTATTTCCGATTGTTGTTCCGGGGTTGCGGAATAATGTGGTAGGGCTGCATTAGGACCATAGGCAGAAATACACCCAAAACTATCCGACACGTATTCTTTATCCTGAGAGCGGAACCAAGTTAATTGTTCTGCTGCTTCCAGTTCTGTTATAGGTTGTTGTGATAATCTATTTTCCAGCCAATAATAGAATTTAGATAACGCGACTCCATCTTTCCGGCAAGCTAATCTAAATCCATCCAACTCGGTTGTATTTTTTACAGCCTTCAGTAAGGGAATAGGTGATTCGATTTCACGCACCTCGAATTTTTTCGCCAGATGATTAAAAACAGCATAGTTGCAGGTATTCGTGTCCACGAAATACGTGTTTTCTTTATTCTGTTCATCCAGAAAGAGGAACAAATGATGGTAATCATGTAACTCGATCCCATCTTCTGCCAATTGTTGTGCTATTTCTTGAGAAATCTTGTCTAATTTGATGAATAAATGAGCTTTATCCTTTTCTACAATGGCGTAAGAAATGGCTACCGGGTTATAAGCAATATCGTTACAACGAATATTATATAACCAGGCAATTTCATCCAAATAACTGAATAATATGGCGTCACCATGATTATCGCGTATAAACTCTCGAATTTTACCTATTCGTTCTCCGGCAGATTCCCCGACATATTTTGTATCCAAACGAATTATTTTCTCCACGGGAAGAGCCGGACGATCAAACCACATTTCTCCCAGCAAATCTATTTGTTCCTGGATAGTTATATTTTTAGGGCTTAATGCATTTTTCAGGTTACGTACATCACTAACAGACATACAAAAGCCATCAATTCCTACTTTAGTTCCAGATTCAAGTACTTCAGTCAACCATTGAGGATAATCGACAGCACCGGGAATACGCAATTTATGGAGTTTTATGCCGGAACCGTCCAATTCTTTCTCTGCTTGAATAAAATAGCGGGTGTCAGTCCACAATCCAGCCTCGTTTTTCGTGACCACAACAGTACCATATGACCCGGTAAAACCGGAAATCCATTTTCTCTGTTGCCATGGAGCGGGAAGATATTCGCTATTGTGAGGATCTGTTCCGGATATGATATAAGCCGCAATATTTTCTCGATCCATAATGCGTCTTAATTCGATTAATTTCTCTGGTATATTCATGACTATATTTTTTTATTTCTCAAATGTAGAGTTTTTGTTGAATATAACAAAATAGAGGAAAATTACATTTGTAAAGTCGGTGTGACGAAAGCTATGTGTTACATTTGTAATGTACGTACTGTCGCAAAAAGGGGAGAGGAGTACACAAATGTAATCATTACAAGTGTCAGCTAGCTCAAGGTGTTTCACGGGTTAACAGTTGTAAACAAATCAATCTATAATATTGAATTCCAATAAATAAACGCATAATATATGATGTTTATATTTAATGATGATTTAACCATAATAACGAATTCAGAATATGTCCGTTGTTAATTAGATTTAAATTTAAATTATAACACACTAATATTCAGTGGTTATTAAACTCTAACATAAAGTTTAAGTATAAGTACTGTCCACTGGCACGAATATGTGTAAGTTATTGATTATTAATAATTAGTATGTCTCATGACATAAGCGGCACAATAAAAAGATATAAATACTATGAATTATGTTGATAACAAGTATATTACAACCATAGAATATAAATTGACATATATCATCATGAATCATTGATTACATTTGTAATTTGTGGCAATTACAAATGTAATTTTGATTTCTCGACACGAATGATTACATTTGTAACTCTTGATTTTACAAAATAACAGACCTATGCAAGAACGTTTGAATCAAATTATCGAGAAAAAAGGATTGACCGCAACAAAGTTTGCTGCCATGATTGGAGTAAATGCCTCTACAATTTCCCATATTCTTGCAGGTAGGAATAAACCCGGTTTTGATATTATCAATAATATAGCTAAAACATTTCCGGATCTCAATCTGACTTGGTTAATCACAGGAAACGGATCAATGGATAATTCTCCTATACAAGAAGAAAAAAATCCGGTAGTAACCGAGCCTACGTTATTTGACATGGAACCGACGGAAAAACAAAATACACCTATTATGTCCGATAAAAATGTAAAATCAGAAGAAACAAGAGATCCGATAACATCCGTCAGGTCTTTAACGAAACAGACAAAAAAAATAAAACGGATTATATTATTTTTTGAAGATGGCAGTTTTGAGGACTATGAGAAAGAATAAAGAGAATGAGTCAAAAATCCATAAAATCGAACGGACTTTTGACTCACCTTCTTTTGTTTTCTATTTTTTATATCAAGCCAATAATTTCCTTTACAGACTTAAAACCGTTCTGATCCAGGTAATCGTTAATTCCATCGATCACTTTTATCGTTACTGTCGGATCGATAAAGTTTGCCGTACCGATCTGTATGGCCGAGGCTCCGGCCAATAAAAATTCTATCGCATCATTGGCGCAACTTATTCCCCCCAAACCAACTACTGGAATTTTCACGACTTTGGCAACTTGCCAAACCATACGAAGTGCAACAGGTTTCACGCAGGGACCGCTCAATCCTCCTGTAACTGTACTCAATACAGGTTTTCGAGTTTTTACATTGACAGCCATTCCCATCAACGTGTTGATGAGTGATACAGAATCTGCACCAACTCCTTCCACAGCCAAGGCAATTTCCTGTATACTCGTGACATTAGGAGATAATTTAACCATCAAGTGTTTTTTGTAGACTTTCCGAACTTCCTTGACAACCTCAGCCGCTGAAACACAACTTGTTCCGAAAGCCATACCACCTTCTTTCACGTTAGGACAAGAAATATTCAGTTCGATTGCCGGGATATGATCCAAAGCGTTGATTTTTTCTGCCGTGGCAACATAATCGGAAATAGTTGAACCGGATACATTCACCAGTATATTACTGTTTATGTCTTTTATCGTCGGGTAAATATGCTCGATGAAATAGTCTACACCTTTATTCTGTAATCCCACGGCATTCAACATTCCGGAAGGAGTTTCGGCCATCCGGGGATAAGGGTTTCCTTCACGATGTTTTAACGTTGTTCCTTTCACGATGAATCCACCTAAACGTTCTAAATCAATAAAATCCTGGAATTCAGTTCCATACCCGAAAGTTCCGGATGCTGTCAACACGGGATTTTTCAGGGGTAAGCCGTTGATATTTATATTTAAATCTGCCATTTTAAATCTTTTATATTGAAAATAGGACCTTCCGTACACACGCATTTGTGACCTTCTTTCGTGTCGGTTACACAACAGAGGCATGCTCCAATACCGCAAGCCATCGTGTTTTCCAAGGATACTTCACAATTGATGTTATTCTGGTTCGCATACCCCGCAACTGCTTTCATCATCACTTCCGGACCACAACAATAGATATGATCAAATTTTTCTTTCAAAACAGAATGTTGCGTGACATATCCTTTTTCCCCGAAGGAACCATCTTCAGTTGTATAGTATACCGTGGCATATTTTTCGTACTCTTCTTTCCGAAGAATATCTTTATCTGTTCGGGTACCAATCAACACGACAGGCGATAAACCCTGTGCTTTCATGATCCGGGACAAATGCAACATGGGAGCCACCCCGCAACCACCACCGATAAGCAAAGGTCTACCGGAAGTCGGGATAGAAAAATAATTACCAAGAGGTAGCATCACGTTCACTTTATCACCAATTTGTAGTTCGCCCAAAGTTGATGTTCCACATCCCACGATTTTGATAAAAAGGTAAAGTAACCCGCGTGATTCATCCACGTCATGCACGGAGATCGGTCTTCTTAAAAAAGTCGAGGGAGAATGATCCACCCGCACATTCACGAATTGTCCCGGCTGAATTTCAGGCAATTCATCCGAATGTAACACCAGCAAAATGGTGTCGTGATTTAATCTTTTGTTCTCAGTAACAGTGAAATCTATTAACTTCTTCATATTTAAATATTCCAAATGAGCAATATCTGTTATTTATTCTCCTGCAATTTCTCTGCAAGATATTTCCCGGTATAAGAGGCTTCACACGTTATCAATTCCTCCGGTGTACCCTCGAAAACGAGATACCCGCCTTCACTTCCACCTTCCGGTCCCAAATCTATAATATTATCGGCACATTTGATCACATCCATGTTGTGTTCAATAATTAGTACCGTGTGTCCTCGCTCTATCAAGGCATTCAGAGAATCCATCAATTTATGAATATCATGAAAATGTAATCCCGTGGTCGGTTCATCAAACACGAAAAGGGTAGGTTCCGCGTTTTCCTGGCTAAGATGGTAAGCCAGTTTTACTCGCTGGCTCTCTCCACCGCTCAACGTGCTGGATGCCTGGCCTAATTTTATATATCCCAAACCTACATCGATTAATTTTTGCAGTTTGCTAACGATACTGCGTTCACTATGACTTGTCCCGGAAGAGAAAAATTCAACTGCCTGGTTCACGGTCATCTCTAAAATATCGTATATATTCAGGCCCTTGTATTTTACTTCCAGAACTTCATCCTTGAAACGTTTTCCTTTACAATGTTCACATTCCAAGTAGACATCTGCCATAAATTGCATCTCGACCTTGATGATTCCTTCCCCCTGACATTCTTCACAGCGACCTCCCGGTACGTTGAAAGAAAAATGAGCCGGCTTGAACCCGTTCAATTTAGATAATTTTTCGTCAGCAAATATTTTACGTATATCATCCCACGCTTTCAGATAAGTAACCGGGTTAGAACGAGAAGATTTACCAATCGGATTCTGGTCAATAAATTCCACTCCATGAATAGAATCCACATCCCCGCTCAAGCGGTTGAAACTTCCTGTACGGTCGGAATAGTCTCCATAATATTTTTTCAAGGCTGGAACCAGAATTGTCTTGATCAATGTACTCTTACCCGACCCACTGACCCCGGTCACGGCTGTCATTATCCCCAAAGGAATTTTGACATCAATATTCTTAAGGTTATTTTCTGTGGCACCGGAAAGGAGTATGTAACGATTTGATTTTCTCCTTTTTGCCGGAACAGGAATATTCTTTTTTCCATATATATAATCTGCCGTAAGAGTGTCCGCTTTCTTCAAGTTTTTCAGTGTTCCCTGGTACACGATTTCTCCACCCAATCTCCCGGCCAAGGGACCAACATCAATAATTTCATCCGCGGCTTTAATAATATCCTCGTCATGTTCGACTACTACCACGGTGTTACCAATATCACGAAGACGATGAAGTACCTGTATCAAGCGATCCGTATCCCGGGAATGTAACCCGATACTCGGCTCATCCAAGATATACAAGGAACCGACAAGAGCTGAACCCAACGAGGTCGCCAGATTGATACGTTGCGACTCTCCACCGGATAATGAAGAGGATAAACGATTCAATGTCAAGTATCCAAGACCAACATCCAATAGAAAATCAATCCGGTTATGAATATCCGGAAGGACTCGTGCGGCAATCGTCTTATCGTGTTCGGATAACTGAAGATGGTCAAAATAGACTTTCAGTTCCGAGATGGGCATATCCACGAGTTCCGTGATGGACCGGTTGTTTATTTTCACGTACGTGGCTTCTTTTTTCAAACGAGTCCCGTGGCACACCGGACATTTGGTCTTTCCCGTGTATCGGGCAATCATTACACGGTTCTGTATTTTAAACTTTTTGGACTCTAGGTATTCAAAAAATGCGTATATCCCATTTTCACTATTCCAAAGAAGATCTTTCTCCTTGGCCGTCAGCTCAAAATAAGGGGTATGTACCGGAAAATTTATCTTGTGAGCGTGTTGTACGAAAAAATGCTTCCACTCGCTCATTTTTTCTCCCCGCCAGCACATAACCGCATCATCGTAAACACTTAATGATTTGTTGGGGACCACGAGATCCTCGTCGATCCCGAGTATCTTCCCGTATCCCTCACATTTCGGACAAGCTCCGATGGGGGAGTTAAAGCTGAACGTGTTAATGGTCGGTATCTTGAATTCGATACCATCGGCCTCAAATTTATTTGAGAACGAACGTGTTACTCCATCAATATCAATGTAGCAAGTACCGTTTCCCTCGTAAAGGGCTGTCTCAACGGAATCCTTGATTCGGGATACCGTGTCTTTCTCGTCATTTATCCGGGTCCGGTCTATCACGAGAAACATCTCTTTCGAAGAGTCTACCGGAATATTTTTCTCGATCAAGTCGGAAATTCGTATAAACTCATCCCCGTATTTTATTCGCGAGAATCCCTGACTAATCAAAAGAGGAAGATTTTCATTTGTCGTCTCGGCTAATTTTGCCATGATAACAACCGTCTGATCGGTATGCCCTTCCAGAATATACGAGTAAATATCATCCACGCTATGACGCTTAACTTCTTCCCCCGAAATAGGGGAGTAGGTTTTACCGATTCTGGCATACAACAGTTTGATATAATCGTAAAGTTCCGTGGATGTTCCCACGGTTGAACGCGGGTTCGAGGTATTCACTTTTTGCTCGATCGCCACGGCAGGCGGGATTCCTTTAATGTAGTCACATTCCGGTTTATTCAATCTTCCCAAAAACTGACGCGCATAAGAAGACAAGCTTTCCACGTAACGTCTTTGTCCTTCTGCATATAACGTGTCAAAAGCCAGTGAAGATTTACCACTTCCGGAAACTCCGGTAATCACGACAAACTGGTTTAACTTGATATTCAGATCTATATTTTTCAGGTTGTGAACCCGTACTCCTTTCAACTCAATGCTCTGCTTACTCATATATGTCCTTCCAAAATATATACAAAGATAAGACTTTTCGCAAAAAAAAGCACCCTTTGGGGGTGCTTTTAGCGTTTGGAATATGTTTGGAAATACGTTTAAGTCTTGTTAATGACTCGTTTTAATTATTCGGAAACTACTTCGAACTCAACATCAACTTTCACTTCTCTGTGAAGTTTGATAAGAGCGGTGTAAGTTCCAATCTCTTTTACATCTTTCAGCACGATCTTCTTCCGGTCGATGTCGAAACCTTTCTCCTTCAAACTTTCAGAAATCATGATGCTGTTAACAGAACCGAAGATCTTACCGGTAGAGCTGGTTTTAGCTCCGATAGTAAGTTTAACCTCAGCTAATTGTGCTGCTATTTCTTCTGCCTCTGCTTTCAGTTTAGCTTCTTTGTGAGCTCTTTGTCTTAAATTTTCTGCAACAACTTTTCTTGCTGAAGGTGTTGCTAAAATAGCGTAACCTTGAGGGATAAGGTAGTTACGTCCGTAACCTTGTTTTACATCAACGATGTCATCCTTATGTCCTAAGTTTGCTATATCTGTCAATAATATTATCTCCATTTGTGTCCTCCTTCCTTAAAATTATTTCATCAAGTCGGTTAAGTAGGGCAACAAAGCAAGATGTCTTGCTCTCTTCACAGCGGTTGCTACTTTCTTTTGGTACTTTACAGAAGTCCCGGTAATTCTTCTAGGAAGAATCTTTCCTTGTTCATTCAAGAATTTCTTTAAAAATTCCGGATCCTTGTAGTCGATGAATTTGATTTTTGCTTTTTTGAATCGACAGTACTTTTTCTTTTTGATTTCAACCGTTGGGGGGGTTAAATATCTAATTTCGCTTTCGTTCTGTGCCATGGCTTATTTCTCCTCTTGTTTTACTTGATTTTTAGCTCTTCTTTTCAATGCATACTCGTAAGCATACTTGTCTAATCTGAACGTCAAGAAACGAATCACTTTTTCGTCACGTCTGTAAGAAGTTTCCAGTTTGTCAACTAGAGTACCTTCTCCTTCGAATTGGATTAAGTGATAAAAACCTGTCGTTTTCTTTTGGATTGGATAAGCCAGCTTGCGTAGACCCCAAGCCTCCTCGTGCTCGATATTACCGCCATTTTCGGTAATAACAGCCTTGAATTTTTCTACCGCTTCCTTTACCTGTATTTCAGATAAAACGGGAGTTGTGATGAAAACGGTTTCGTAATGATTCAACATAACTGATTGTTTATTAATACATTAATGTAATAAAAATTTATTTATCGCCCGCAAAGTTACTACTTTCCTTCGGATTTACAAAGAAATTTACCATTTTAGATTTTAGATCCTATTAATTTCGTGATTTAGCGATTATAGATTAAGTGATTCACACCCATGATCTAACGCTTGTTTTCAATCACTTGGTCTCAATATCAGCAATCTCAGAATCTTTCATTTACCTCCAGATTTTCCGTTTATTCAATTCTTGATGGTACTCCCGGGCATAAATATTATGCTGCCGAAGTGTTTTCGAAAAATTATGATACCCGGAAAAGTCACTTTTAGCGCAGAAATACAGATAATCATGTTTTTGATAATTCAACACGCTATCAATGACCTTGATGGAAGCCATCCGGATCGGTCCCGGGGGAAGTCCGGCGTACATATACGTATTATAAGGGGAATCGATCTTCAAGTAACGATCCAATATACGGCTTATCGTGAAATCTCCCAACACGAATTTCAGTGTCGGGCAAGCATCCAATTTAATTCCCCGGTTCAACCGATTGATGTAAACGCCGGCGATGACTGGGTATTCTTCCGGTTTCACGGTCTCTTCTTCGATGATAGAGGCTAACGTGATCACTTCTTCCGGGGAAAGCCCAATTGCAGATGCTTTTGCCATCCGGTTTTCATTCCAGAAACGATGATATTCTTTTTTCATTCGTTTCAACAAATCAAGGGCCGGGGTATTCCAATAGATCTGATAGGTATTCGGGATAAACATGGCCATGATCGTGGTAGAATCAAATCCTAAATCGGCAAGCACATCAGAATCTTTCAGCAGCGTTAGCAATTCTTCTTTGGAAGTACCTAATTCTTCATGAGCTTCCTCGGCAAATTCAGCCAGCGTTCGCATATTATTAAACGTGAAGTAAACCGGGTATTGATTACCGGAACGGAACATATTGATCAACTCGTTATTATTCATCCCATCCTGAATTTTATACCTTCCGGGTTTCACGGGTGAAGAAAAACGTTTGAGTCTGGCAACCACGCTGGGGGTGTGTGCATTTTCGATGTACCCGTGCCGTCGCAAGGTATCAATCACTTGTGATATAGTGCTACTATCGCGCAAGTAAACAATACCGTCATCTTTGACACTCGTGTTTGGAGCTAGAATATAATAATATCCCAATCCCACACAAGCGAGAAAGATTATTGCCAGTACTCCTAATATGATAACAAATCTCCTGATTTTTTTATTCATAGGCAGGAAGTGTTAGTTTTCTTCTCTAAAATACAGCTTGTAATAATTCATATCCCGGTCCGAGTCATACCCTTTCTCGATGTATTTTTTTTGTCCGTGAATATAAACGTGAAAGTTCTTGTCCAATTTCAACACGTGTTTAAAGTATCTTTTTTCGTCTTTTACCGCACTATTTGATACATCAAACTGGTCTTTTAACGCGAGTTCGTTCTTTTCTTCATAATAGTTTTTGAAATTCTCAAAAGCATCGATAATCTGCGGATCGGAAACAACTTCTTCTTTGAACAAGTTTTCATTGAAAGTATCCGCTTTTTTGAAGTAATCAATCGAACGGTTAAGCATATCGATCTGGTCTGCTTTGGGAATGTCATTTTCCTGATTATAAACCTCTTGAACAAAATCTTTGCAGAGTTTCAAGTAATTGGATGTCTGGAAATAGTTATCTTCGCATTGTTCCAATCCCAAGAAATCGGTCGTCCAGTAAACAGCCTCCGTGGAGTTTGTCTTGTCCAAAATACTTACTCGGTAACCGTTTTCACTCTCGACATTGAAGACCAAGCAAGCTTTATCTAATTTTTTGATATTAATACCCGATTCGCTTTCTAGTTGATAGCTATTATCATTCATGATAATTTTCAAGAAAGTATCTTTCGTTTCTGATTTAAAAATACCGATAGCATCACAAGGACCTTCTTCCAGCACGCAATTCTTGAAATGGACCATGTATAACTCTCCGGCTTTTATGTTGGGATGGTTTGACTGGTCGAATAAATGTTGAGCGATATTCAACGAAGCCTCGTAAAAATTCGTGTTATCCTCGAAAATAGAATTAACCGCATTGTACACTAGATTGTGATATAAATTATCTTCAATAGGTGCAAACCGGTAATAGGCGTCCTTCTTAAAAGGTGCAAGAAAATAGCTTTTAAGTAGGTTGTGAACATCCATATCATCCGGTAAAAAGCAAGATTCGGAGAGACGTAACTTTCCGTCCTCGTATTTATTGCCGATGTCATGGATTACGATATTATTGATCTCACAAGATTCAAAATTCATCATATGCTTTAAAATCTAAAATATACTCCTAAGTTTAATGTTTGTTTCAATTGTATCTTTTTCGAATCATTCTGGTTATAAACAGCATTAGCATAGACGGAAGTCTGCATGAAATAATTGATTTTAAAGTTCAGCGTTAACCGCCAGTCTAATGTCAATTTTTCCGGTTGTTCATAGTAACTGGAAAATATAATCAGATGATTATCTATTTTCAAGAACTTGAAAAGTTCATGCTGGTTTTTCAATTCAACTTTAGCACCCGCATCACTTTTAAATTTTTTTCCTGTCTCCAAACCATAACGGCTAGGAGCAACCAAGTTTGTATCACGCATATATACCCATTGCCCGGCGATAGGGGACAGGTATAAAGAAATGTTATTTTTGGGTTTATAGTCCAAACCTAGAGATAAGGTAAAATTTCCCGGAGTCAAAAAAGCTGCAATAACCTCTTTGTCCGGATTATTCTTTGTCTTGAACAACACGGTATTCATATCGAACTGTGTGGCGTAATTCCAATGTTTAAAAGCCTTTATTCCCAGTTTCGATTGGAGTTCCAACTTATCTTCATTTTTACTCAAATCTTCGCTACCGCTTTTTAAGGCTCCCAAGCGATAACGGATCGAGTTTTCCCACGTCGTGTTATTCTTTTTATACGTTGCAAAATACTTTAAATCGGAGAGTATTGACAAAGAGTTTTCACCACCGCTGGCCCAGTTACTACTGATAAAACCCTGTCCGAAAGAGAAGGTTACGTCAGAATAGTACATCCAGCGCCTTTTGGTTATTTTCCCAACATTCATTTCAGATAATACAAAATACATAGAATCAGGAGCTTCCAGAAGACATTCCTCAACAATTTCTTTAGGCTCTGAATATTTTTGATATTGATAAACATTTTCATCCAGGAAGAATTTCAGTTGATTTCCTCGCGGCATTACCTTCACCCAGGTTCCTATGGTGTCACCAATAAAATTCTCTGCCATAAAACGATAATATTGTGTTTTACCGGTATTAAGCCACAAGTTTTTAGGACGATTAGAGGCTGATAGTAAAGTGATTTGTACGGAATCACGACTTTTCTCCTTCAACCATTGATAATTCACGTCCTGATCCATAAAAGAGAGTAAGGCTTTCAAGTTCTGGTTCAACAGTTTATCGTATTGTACGGAATCTTCCGGGTGTTCTTTATAAAAATCGACACTGTCTCTTTTAATACGATCTTCAATTTGACGAATCGCCTCTTCTTTTGCCTGTACCGTTTCAAAGTAGTTTCTCACGTAATTGAGCATATATTTAATATGTTCGTTTTCAGCATAATCACTTAACGTGTTGATGGCCTTGTATAACTCATAATATTTCATTCTTTCTTTCTTCAAGTTATCCAATGCATAACGAACAAGCGGATCATCAATATGTTGATTTTTATGGCGTAAATAAATATACTTGAGTTGAGGCCGTGTATGATAAAGAGAATCTCTCTTGTTATGTTTCAAGGGTAACACGTAAGAATGTGATAATTTAGGCACAACACGTATATGTTCTCTCTTTTGGGCAAAAAGGGAATTTATAGATAATAGAAATATAAAAGTAACAAGTACAAGATTCCTCATGTGCTTTTTTTCGTTATTTAAACGGTGAATCAGGTTCTTTAGCCATGTGGCTGTAAGCAAGTTTATCCAACAGGCTAGGGAACCACTTGCTTAAAAACACGGATATTTTTCCTTCAACCAGTGTCATCACGATTTCCCGTTTGCGTTTCACAACACCATTTACAATTATTTGAGCGCATCTTTCTGCACTCATCATTTTATTTTCTGCCCGCGGGCTATCGCCTTGTTGATGTCCGTCAGCTACTAAAGCTGTTTTTCGTATGTTGGACGCTGTGAATCCCGGAGCGGCAACAAGGACATGCAATCCTTTCTTTAAATTCTCAACTCGCAATGTATTCAAGAATCCGCGCACGGCAAATTTACTGGCAGAATATCCGGTTCTTCCGGGTAGTCCCAGGAAGCCGGCAACAGAGATAATTCCGACTAAACTACCTTTTGTTTTTAATATATAAGGTAGAGCAAATTTGGTACAATAAACCGTTCCCCAAAAATTCACATCCATTAAACGCCGGATGACATCCAATTCCAAATCTTCAAATAGCGCACGCATGGATATTCCGGCATTGTTTACAAGAACATCAATTTTACCAAATCGTTCAACTGTTTTCTCAACTAGATTTTTACAATCCAACTCCCGAGTAACATCCGTTTGAACGGAAAGGGCATCAATACCCCGAGATTTTAAATCTGTCTCGATTTTCTGTAATTCATCCAAATTTCGAGCTCCCATGGCAATTTTTGCTCCACGTTTTGCAAATTCATAAACAAGTGCTTTACCTATACCAGAAGAAGCTCCTGTAATAATTACAACTTTATTTTGCATGAATAATTTTCTTAGATGAATGAAATATTTATTTTGTAACTTACAAATATAGTAACTTTTAAAGGATCATGAAAAGAAAAAGTACTCTTTTCTTCTATTATAATATTTGTATTATAATCTACATTATGATAATAAACAAACACAAAAAAGAAGAAGGATAAATATGTATCTCCTTCTTCTTGTGATATTTACAAGCTATTCAAAGCCTCCATTGTCTTGTCATACTTCTCTTGATAAACTTTATTTTTTGTTCTTAAGCGGAAATATAATTCTTTCAACGTAGTCAACGTATTCTTGTCATTAGGATTTAATTCCAATGCTTTTTCAAAATAAGGAATTACAGCCTCATATTTCTCCATAACCTTATCCAAGGCAGCGTTATATTCCTTTGCATCAACGATATCCTGTACAACTTTATGATCTTCAATAACCCGGTTCAAATGAATGTTACCCAAGTTATATTGTGCGAAGAAATCATTCGGATTCAGTTCCAAAGTCTTGATATACATTGCCTCAGCCTTTTCCGGTTGATTTAATTTTTCGTATAAAGATCCTTTAGCTCTGTAATATTCAGCTTTATTCGGCTCTTGTTTAATGGCAGCATCCAGGAACTCTTCAGCTTTAGCCGGAGTATCACCCATCAAGTAATAGTTGATTAACTCAACCAGCATATAGTTATCATCCGGATACAATTTGTGTCCTTCATGTAAAAAATTAACAGCTTCTTCCTGTTTTGCTTTTCCAGTAACAGAATCTCCGGCCTCATTAGCGGCACGACTTTGTCCTAGAAGGATATTTGCCACCATCGCATAAATCTTTCCGGCTTCATAATTCAATTCCAGAGATTTCTTATAGAATTTAATTGCTTCATCCAGGTCTCCGGCTTTGTGTGCAGCAACTCCGGCATTATAGATGACGGTCGTGTCTACTTTTTGTGTTCCTAACGGGGATTCATTGATTTCCAATACTCGTTTAAAATTGTTTACAGCATCTTTAAAATCTTTGGTATCATCTGTTTTCATTCCTTGATTGTAACAAACAACACCTTGGTTAGTAAAGTCTATAACCAAGTTAGCATACTGGGTCTTTAAATCTTTCTCGAATTTATTCTTATCGTCCAGTTGGATAACTTTTTGATAAGAGTCCCAAGCTACACTTAACGGATCTTTGGAGAGTTTTTTGTAATTCTCATCCTGAGTTTCGAAAATCGCTTGATAGATTTGTCCTCTAACCATATAAGCTTTCGCCCAGTTTACGCAATTCTCATGGCCAATAGCTTCATCTATCAGCTCTTTCGCTTTATCCAGCTTTCCCTGCGTGAAAAAGCTAACAGCCGATGTTACTTTCCCCTTTTGCGCGAAAGATATATTCACGCAAAGCAGAAGGGCAATGATAAAAGATAGTTTTTTCATACGTTAAAAATTTGTGTTCCAATTAGATATCATGTGTAAATAATTATTCTTCATCATTCGAATCTGCTACTTCTGTTCCCTCCTGCCCTTCTTCCGGAAGATTCTCTTCTTTCGAAGCGGATACTTTCGCTACTGCTGCAATAGCATCATCATTTCTCAAATTAATTAATCTCACTCCCTGCGTGTTACGTCCCATAACTCTCAAGGTACTAACATCCAGTCTTATCGTCAATCCTGACTTGTTAATAATCATCAGGTTATCTTCATCCGTAACGTCAAGTAAGGCGATCAGGTTACCTGTTTTTTCCGTCATGTTGATGGTCTTAACACCCTTACCACCTCTATTAGTGATACGATAATCCTCGATACTGGAACGTTTTCCATATCCATTTTCAGACACAACCAACACGTCGGATTTACCGGATTCAATGCAAATCATACCGATTACCTCGTCTCCTTCGTTATCCAGCGAGATACCCTTTACCCCGGATGCAGTTCTACCCATCGGACGAACTTTTTCTTCCGGGAAACGGATGGCTTTACCGGATTTGACCGCTATCATGATGTCACATTTACCATTGGTCATTTTTGCATCCAGCAATTGATCCCCGTCTTTAATTGTAATTGCATTCACACCATTCGCTCTCGGACGAGAGTAGGCTTCCAAGATAGTTTTTTTCACAATACCTTGTTTCGAGCATAATACAATATAGTTATTATTAATATACTCTTCATCTTTCAAATTGAGGATGTTGATATAAGCCTTCACCTTATCATCCGGCTCGATATTCAATAAATTCTGGATAGCTCTACCCTTGGATTGTTTAGTTCCTTCCGGGATTTCCCATACTTTCAGCCAGAAACATTTTCCTTTTTCAGTGAAGAACAACATGGTGTTATGCATCGTGGCCATAATCATGTGTTCAAGAAAATCTTCATCTCTCGTGGCAGATCCTTTCGAACCTACTCCCCCGCGATTTTGAACCTTATATTCGGATAGCGGAGTCCGCTTGATGTATCCCATGTGAGAAATAGTGATTACCATTTCTTCATCGGCATAAAAATCTTCCGGGTTGAATTCTTCAGAGGCATAAACGATGTCTGTTTTACGCTCATCGTTATATTGGGCTTTCACCTGAAGTAGCTCATCTTTGATAATTTGCATTCTTAATTCTAAACTAGCTAGAATTTCTTTCAAATGCTCGATCAATTTCATGATGTCGTCATACTCGGCTCTTAGCTTATCTTGCTCCAGACCTGTTAGTTGACGTAATCTCATTTCAACGATAGCACGAGCTTGTACCTCCGTCAAGGAGAAACGTTCAATCAAATTATTCTTCGCTTCCTCCGGAGTTTTAGATGCCCGGATAATCCGGATTACTTCGTCAATATGATCACTGGCAATGATCAAACCTTCCAGAATGTGAGCCCGATCTTCCGCTTGCTTTAATTCAAATTGAGTGCGCCGTGTAATGACATCATGACGATGTTCCACGAATAACCGGATCAAGTCCTTCAAATTCAACAAACGGGGTCTACCTCCCACGAGCGCAATGTTGTTCACCCCGAAAGAAGTTTGAAGAGCCGTATGTTTTAATAATGTATTCAGTACGACATTGGCAATAGCATCTTTTTTCAAATCAATAACGATACGCATACCGCTACGGTCGGATTCGTCATTGATATTAGAGATACCATCTATTTTTTTCTCGTTCACCAGATCAGCAATGCGAGAAATCAATTCTGCCTTGTTGACCATATAAGGAATTTCGTGAACGATCAGTTTTTCCCGGCCATGAGGAGTTGTCTCCACGGATGTTTTCGAACGCACAACCACGCGACCTCTTCCCGTGTGATATGCCTCTTTCACCCCGGCATACCCGTAAATTGTTCCTCCCGTGGGGAAATCCGGAGCTTTTATGATCCGGATCAAGTCATCTATTTCAATATCCCGGTCATCAATATAAGCACAAATAGCATCGATCGTGTCACGCAGATTGTGGGGAGGCATATTAGTAGCCATTCCAACCGCAATACCTGACGCACCATTCACGAGTAACAACGGAATTTTAGTGGGTAGAACGCTGGGTTCTTTTAATGATTCGTCGAAGTTCGGAATCATGTCCACGGTATCCTTATCCAAATCCACCAACGTGTCCTCGGTTACCTTCATCAAACGAGCCTCAGTATAACGCATTGCCGCGGGGCTATCTCCATCCACGGAACCGAAGTTTCCTTGTCCGTCAACCAGCGGATAACGTAAAGACCAACTTTGAGCCATACGTACCATCGCCATGTAAACCGAGCTATCACCATGAGGGTGGTACTTTCCGAGTACCTCTCCGACAATTCTCGCTGACTTTTTGAATGGTTTACCAGACGTAACACCCAATTCGCTCATTCCATATAATACCCTTCTCTGTACCGGTTTCAAACCGTCCCTAACATCAGGTAATGCACGCGACACAATCACCGACATTGAATAGTCAATGTACGAAGATTTCATCTCCTCCTCGATGTTGATCTTGATAATTTTTTCTCCGACGTTTTCCATTTATAATATTAAATTACACTATTAACGCATTGTTTTATAGGGCATTATTCTAAATTTCACCCCTATATTACTAAAATCCCACAAATGTAATAAAAACAGTGGATTAACGGAAATTTTAAGTCCTTTTTTATTCACATTCACTCTTGCCTTTCAGCAAGCATTTAACAAAAAGGAAACCGGAGCGAGTAATAAGATTTTAGAACTCAAATGATAACATATCATGAGCCAGTTGTATATTTTCAGGTAATTCCCGCGAGACCTCTTCGTGCAATCCCATCTGATGACCGATATGCGTGATGTAGGCCTGTTTCACGTGTAAGGTTTTCACAACATCAATGGCTTGATTCAGCGTAAAGTGAGAAAGGTGGACTTCTTTACGTAAGGCATTAATCACCATGTATTCGACGCCTTTCAGTTTTTTCATACTTGCCTCCGATATGAAATTCGCATCCGTGATATAAGCGAAGTTATCAATACGAAATGCCGTCACGGGGAGCTTGTAGTGCATCACCGTAATAGGTTCTATTTTAATATCCCCAATCCAGAATGGGGCTTCACCTATCACGTGAATGTTCATTTCAGGTACACCGGGATAACGGAATGCTGCGAAAGCGTAGTCATAATCCTTACTGATAACGTCTTTCGTTCTCTGGTTACAGTAGATGTCTACCTCGCCATTTTTGACCCAGTTAAAAGCCCGAATATCGTCCAGTCCCCCGATATGGTCTTTGTGTTCATGTGTCAGCAGCAAAGCTGTCACGTCCTTTACACCCGCCCGTAGCATCTGTGTTCGGAAATCAGGTCCCGCATCTATAATTAGTTTTTTATCCCCAATATCAATCATGGCAGAACTCCTTAAACGCTTGTCATTCTCATCCGTAGATTGACAAACAGGACATTCGCAAGCAATAACGGGAACCCCTTGTGAAGTTCCACTTCCTAAAATCGTTACTCTCATCTGTTGAAGACTGAAAAATAATTATATTCTGACATCGAAAATTCCATACAGAACGTTTTATTGTGTCATGCAAAAATAATAAGATTCGGAATAATCCTGTATATTTGCCCCAAACATTTTATTATGGGAAAATTATATTTGATCCCCAATTTACTTGGGGAGACACCGATAGAGCGGGTTATTCCTGATGATGTAGTTCATATCATTAAGAATATCAAAGTTTTTGCAACTGAAAACGTAAAAAATACCCGTCGTTATTTAAAGAAAATAGATAAAACGATAAATATTGATGAACTCGTTTTTTTAGACCTGAATGAACATTCGGATATAAAAGATATTGAAACCTATCTCCCCTATCTGGCCGATCAAGATATGGGGATTATCTCCGAGGCCGGATGTCCCGGTATTGCAGATCCGGGAGCCGAATTGGTAGCATTAGCCCATAAACACAATTATCAGGTAATTCCTTTAGTGGGCCCCTCTTCTATTTTATTGGCTCTGATAGCCTCCGGGGCTAACGGGCAAAACTTCTCGTTTAATGGTTATTTACCCATTGCTAAGCCTGAACGCATTAAAACATTGAAAACTTACGAGAAACAATCTGCCGTGGAGAACCGGACACAATTGTTTATAGAGACCCCCTATCGGAACGTGCAATTGTTCGAGGATATGATAGCCACCTTGTCTCCCACGACACGCCTCACGATAGCCTGTGATATTACGACAGAAAATGAATACATAAAAACCATGTTAATAAAGGATTGGAAACACGTGAAACCGGATATAAATAAACGCCCGACGATTTTCGTGTTATATGCCCGATCATTCTAAACCTTTTATTTGTCATGAAAACCTACAAGAGAGTATTATCTATAGCCGGTTCCGATAGCGGTGGTGGTGCCGGAGTTCAAGCAGACTTGAAAGCGATCTCCGCCTGCGGGTGTTTCGCCATGACCGCCATTACAGCCGTAACAGCTCAAAACACATTAGGTGTGAGAGCCATTGAACCTCTTCCCGTGAATGTCATAGAGGCCCAGATTAGGGCTTGTTTAGACGATATTGGCGTGGATGCGGTAAAAATTGGTATGTTACATTCCGTGGAAGTGATTCAAGCCGTCACGAGAGTATTAGCCGATTACCCGATCAAGCACATTGTCGTGGACCCGGTAATGGTGGCGACCTCAGGCGATCTGCTTGTGCAGCAAGAGGCCATTGCCGTGATGCAAAAGGAATTATTCCCGTTGGCTACCGTGATCACTCCCAACCTTTACGAGATAGAGATTCTCTCCGGAAAGAAAATACGCTCTCAGGAAGATTTATATCTTTCCATTCCTGCATTGAAGAATATCGGCGCTCGCAATGTCTTATTAAAAGCCGGACACTTGGAATGCGAAGAGATAACAGATGTTTTAATTGATTGTGAGAATGATTTGGAATATCGTTATCCGGCAAAGAAAATAATCACCCCGAATACACATGGTACCGGGTGTTCTTTATCATCCTCCGTGGCCTCTTATTTAGCCCATGATTTTCCCTTGAACATAGCCGTGGAAAAAGCCTTGAATTATTTGCACGGGGCCATAGAAACGGCTGCCGGGTACCAAATAGGGCATGGACATGGAGCCATTCATCATTTTTACAAGTGGTGGTGAGCCTTTCAAATATGCTCGTTTATAGGTAAAACCCTAGTATAACGTTGTTATAACCCATAGATAAGGATAAATCTAACAATAAAGCCGCCTCTATCAACTAGAGCCGGCTTTTTCCTAATATAGTGTGATTGTCAATGTGTTTTAAACCAGCGGAAGACATTCCTTACCGTTTTATCCAGAACAAGAGGATCTTCAAAATATTGTGCATGAGTAACGGAACCTTCCCATATCGCTAATTTTTCCTCCGCACAGATCGTGTCGTACACGCGTTGAGCGGATTGGTACTCCTTTTCGTTTTCACCTCCGTGAATAACGATTGTTGGTACTTTTACCCGAGATGCCTCTTTGCGTTTGTAGCATCCTGCCACTAAAGCGATAGCTTTCAATCGTTTTTCCGCTTCTGTACTGGCCAGAACTTCATTCGTTCCGTTACATATTCCCATGGCGTACATTTTATTCGGATCAACTTCATCTTTCAAACTCAAATAATCAATGGCTGCTTTTACATTCTGAGTTTCCTCCATTCCTAAAACGACAAAACCATAGTTTGCCAATCGCGTGGCATATTGTAATAATACCGTGTTATTCGAGGCATCTTTGGGGCCTAAAACAAGTATTGCCGGTTTTTTACCCTTTTCTTGTGGATTACACAACCAACCTTTACTATCAATTCCTCTATCTGATAAAGTGACGTCTTCGCATCTATAAGTTCTCATACAATTCTCCGTGTTAAATTCAATTTCGAGTGTTGTTACGGGAACTTATAAGGTAAAGTTACATAAAATACGTATAAAAAATGTACTATTTTATTAATAAAAAGAGATCGTCTAAGCCTTGACGATCTCTTTAATCTTATAAAATAACCTACAATAGATTACTTGAAGTAACGATTGTATAAACCTTCGAAACCTTTACCATGACGGGCTTCGTCTTTACACATTTCATGAACGGTATCATGGATAGCATCCAAATCCAATTTTTTAGCCAAAGTAGCAATACGTTTTTTATCCTCGCAAGCACCAGCTTCTGCCTCCATACGTTTTTTCAAGTTTGTTTTGGTATCCCAAACACATTCTCCCAATAATTCTGCAAATTTAGCTGCGTGCTCTGCCTCTTCCCAAGCGTAACGTTTGAAAGCCTCTGCTATCTCCGGATAGCCTTCACGATCTGCCTGACGACTCATAGCCAAATACATCCCGACTTCTGAACATTCCCCGTTGAAATGCGCTCTCAATCCTTCGAGAACTTCAGGATCAACTCCTTTTGCTACACCGAGACGATGTTCGTCAACGAACGTCAAAGCACCTTCGGTTTCAACTAATTCTTTAAACTTGCTTTTCGGTTGTTTACATTGAGGACAAATTTCCGGAGCTTCATCTCCTTCATGAACGTAGCCACATACGGTACAGATAAATTTTTTCATAACGCACTTTTTAAATGTTATAATAATATGTTTTTTCTTTTCTCTTCGGCGCATTTTTTACAATACCCCTTGTAATAAAGATGAATTTCTGTAATAATCAATTCCCCTACTCCTTCCAATTGTATCGCATCCTGATTTTCAACCGGAAGATCATACACGCAACCACATCCCAAGCACATGAAATGAGCGTGACTCGACGTGTCAATATCGAATCGCACGTTTTTTTCATCGATCAAGAGAGCTTTCACCGCACCTTGCTCCGTGAACAATTTCATCGTATTGTATATGGTCGTTTTAGACAAAGTAGGCATGGTCGGATATAAAGCATTATAAATCTCGTCAGCCGTCGGATGTACCCGGTGTGCCATCAAATAATCCATAATTGCCATTCTCTGCAAGGATGGTTTGATGTTATATTTTAGTAAATACTCCCGTGTTCCTTCAACTGTATTCATTGCTTATTTGTAATCGTTACAATTTTATATCGAGTGCAAATATCGTTATCTTTTTTATAAATGCAACATCTCGAATTGTATTTTGCAAAAATTTAGAACAGTTCTAATTAGTGATGTTCACATAGAATTTTGATCATCCCTATCTAATTATTTTATAGATTTGCACCATGTTTTTTATCGGACCATCGGCAAACATATTCGTTTATTTGCTTGTTTCAGCGTTCTTTGTGATATGTTTCTATGCACAAACTGAAATAAGACTCCCGGAAGGTATTCCGGGACAAGAAAGAATTATCGAATACCGGATCGGGAAAAACGAGATATGCTATTGCCAGACGATGGAAGACGAGGAGGTTATATCCTCTCCAAACTCTCCTTATTTAAAAATAACAGACGATCGATCGAAAACCAAACAATATGTCTATTTTGGTCACTATGACGATCCTAACCTTATATTATTAACACTAAGGGCTCCTCCCGCTATCCACTTGTCGTAATCCTTTAAGAGGAAAGAGTGGAATAATTCACGGGATATATTAATTTAAAACAACATCAAATGCGGATCATATATAGCATTCTGCTATTGACATTTATTTCCGGTCATTTGTTTGCGCAACGGTCCGAGACCGTGCAGACGAATGATTCTACATTCAGTGTCATTAAACAATTGAAAGAAGTCGTCATTACGGCTGAAAAGAGGGAATTATCCATTAGCGAGATTCCTGTTGCTCTTAGCGTGATTAGCGGGAAAAACTTGTTGAACGAGAATAATCCGGATCTCCGGAACCTGTCGGGAATCGTTCCGAATTTCTACATGCAGGAAGGTGGCTTGAAACTATCAACTCCGCTCTATGTTCGTGGAATTGGAACGGTATCCGGGACTCCACCCGTCGGTTTGTACGTGGATGGAGTTCCAATTTTTGACAAAAATGCTTTTATATTTGATTTGTATGACATTAGGCAAATAGAAGTACTGCGAGGCCCTCAAACAACCTTGTACGGTCGGAACAGTATCATCGGTTTGATTAATATTCGGACAAATCCTCCTGCGACAAAGCTTTCTTTGCAAGCAAAAGCAGGTGTTTCCAGTTATAATTCGCAGAATTACATGATTATGGCTAATTTGCCTATAAATAAAGTCCTGTATAACAAATTATCTTTTGCATATAATCGCACGGACGGATATTTCAAGAATGATTTTACCGGGGGAAAATCGAACAAGTCGGATTCATACGATATTCGTTACCAGGGAAGCGTGTTTACGGATGCAACATGGAAAGTGGCGTTTGGTATGAACTATAATCATAGTTTTGATGATGGTTACGCTTATCATGCCGTTGATTCTTTAAAAGCACACCGCTATCGGGTTAATTATAACGCAGACGCATCCTATAAACGGGATTTATTGTCCACGTACGTGAACATTCAGAAACATTTTTCTCAAACTCTGTTGAACTGGATCACCTCCTATTCCCGGGCTAAAGATAAACAGGTTCTGGATGCCGATTTCACGTATCATGATGTATTTCAAAATGAAAAGGAATCGAAACAGGATCTGATCACGCAAGAGATTAATTACCAATCCTCCCAAGGCGAGAAAATCGATTGGACATTAGGAACATTCGGTTTCTACAAGGACCTGACGAATGATTACTTAGCCACTTTTGGTACGGAACGTCACTTACTTCTCCCGCTAGATTTGGATCAAGCGTCGTATTATAACAACACTTCGACTTGGGGAATTGCCGGATACGGGCAAGTTACCGTGAAAAATCTCTTGCCGGGGATGTTCGTTACTGCCGGAATCAGGTATGATTACGAGAAAGCGTCTCTCTCCTACCGGGACAGTTTGTTATTTCACGACGCAGACCAGTTTACCGGTTATCATGATTGGGATGAAAACCATTCTTATGCGGCTTGGTTACCCAAATTTTCCATTCTACAAAAATGGAACGAGCAGTTATCCACCTACTTGAACATATCTAAAGGATATAAAGCCGGCGGGTATAATATCATTTCAAACGAAATGACCACGCAGGTTGTAGAACTGGAATATGGTAAAGAATCCTTGTGGAATTACGAGCTTGGGGCTAAATACTTCAGCGCTAATGGACGGTTTAACTTGAACGGAGCGCTTTTTTATATTGATTGGAAAGATCAGCAAATCTTCGTCATGGAGATGATGGGGCCGATTATCAAGAATGCAGGAGACGCCCGCAGTATCGGTGCGGAGATTGATTTAAGTTGGGAATGTCTGCCACGATTGGTTTATTTCCTTTCCTCAGGATATAGTAATTCGGAATACTACCACCACTTAACCAAGGAATATGAGGGTAATAAAATTGTCATGGCCCCGGAATTCACGATGAACACGGGGGTATCGTATTCCAAGACAATCAAGTCCTTATTATTCAAATCTTTCACGGCAACCACGTCTGTTACTGGTTTCGGGACCCAATATTTTGACGAGGCGAATACCATGAAACAAGATCCTTATTTCCTTTGGAACATGGATTTGGGTATTTCCGGTAAACACATCGATTTCCACGTGTGGGGTAAGAACATTTTGGATAAAAGTTTCTTTTGCTATATGTTCAACAGTCCCGTGGGAAAGAACTTGCCGGAATACATGAAATCCGGACAATCCGGGGCACCCTCTCGATTCGGGGCATCTATAACAATAAAATTATAAACAATCATTTTAAATTTATCTATATGAAAAACAAATTAATTTACTTGATCTCTGTATTATTTGTGGCAGTTGCATGTTTCTCTTGTAGCGACGATGATGATAATAATAACAATAAAGACCTTATCGGGACTTGGAATTATTCAGGAAAAGCGGCTGATATTCATTTTGAATTTGACTATAATGGCCAAATCAGTATTCCCGAAGGAATAATTCCTCCAGAGGTGGTTCTACCTGATGGAGTTGCTGGCATGATCAGCAACGGAATTGACGCTAGTATAGTTAAACTGTTTTTACCGGGAATTGCAAACAAATATATGTCTCAATATTTCCAAGGAATTAAATTTACTTCTGAAACCGAGATGGAAATATTAATGACCATGAATGACCAACCAGCAACTTTAAAGACGGCTTATACGATTCAAAAAGATATTATAAAAGTCAGTACACAAAGTGATGGTTTTAAAGAGCTATTAGGCACCATTCCCGTTACCTCGATTGATTTGAATTACAAAATAGCAAACAATGAATTGACAGTATATTTAAATACTTCTTACGTGAAAACACTCCTTGCAGCAGTTCCGGCTATTTTAAAAGTTACAGACTTGCCAGCAGAACAACAAACAATAATTGAAGACTTTGTTGAATCTTTTTCAAAAAATCTTAAAACACTGGAATTCGGTGCAAAACTGACGAAATAGAATCATCCATGTACATGGATAAAAACGGGTAGTGAAAAATAGTAACTACCCGTTTTATTTTTTTTCATAGAAAGCAGTAACTTTATTCATATTTTATCGTATCCTTAGTATAGAATTTGTAAATTTAAAAACAGTTTAATTTAAAACATAAAGATATGAAAACAGAAGAGTACAAAGAATTGGATGTGTTGATGTCATCAGAGGTTATAAATACAAAAGGTGAGGACAACAAATTTAAACTACCCCCTCTACCCTATAAAGAAAACGCATTAGAACCTTATATTAGCGAACGTACCATCCAATTCCACTACGGAAAACATCTTGCAACTTATATTACGAACCTGAATAATTTAATCGTGGGTACCGAATACGAAAAAATGTGTTTAGAAGGTATCGTGATCAAATCTGAAGGTGGTATTTTCAATAATGCAGCACAAACATATAATCATATATTCTACTTCGAGACCTTCCAAGCTCATCATGCTGCACAAGTTGCTCCGACAGGAAAAATAAAGGAATTGATTGATAAATCATTTGGAAGTTTCGATGCCTTCAAGGAAGCGTTTGCTAAAGCAGCCACCACCTTATTTGGTTCAGGATGGGCCTGGTTGGTTGTGGACAAAGAGGGTAAACTGGAAATCGTACAAACCGGTAATGCAGATACTCCACTGAAACATGGAAAGAAACCCGTGTTGACAATTGATGTCTGGGAACACGCTTACTATTTGGACACCCAAAACGCTCGTCCGAAATACATTGAAAATTATTGGAACATTATAAACTGGGACGTTGTAAATAAACGCCTTTAAAATCCATAATGCATAGAACATCTCTAGCGGCAATTCAATTCCATTGCCGCTATTTTTATAACCTTTTATTTGTGAAAACAGAACTAATTCGTTACATTTGTTATAAACTAGAAAATACATGAATTATGCCCGAAATTTGTAGGTTTTTTGGTATTATAATATTCCTTTATTGGAAAGATCACAATCCACCACATATCCATTTCACTTATGGAAATTATGAATGTTCAATCAGTGTTCTGGATCGAATTGTTGATGGTCAAGCCCCTGCAAAGGTGATTGTTAAAGTCAATGAGTGGATTGATTTACATGAAACAGAGATTCTTACACTTTGGGAAAAAGCCCAAAAAGGTGAAAAAATAGATAAAATAGAACCTTTAAAATAATTATTTATGTTACGAGTAGTCGATGTTGATTATATCAAAGATTATGAACTTCTTGTAACTTTCAGTGATGGGAACAAGAAGAAAGTTGATTTGAGACCTTACTTAACGGGAGAAGTTTTTGGTGAACTATTGGATAAAGAAAAGTTTGTTCAATACGGCTTAACCCGTATCACTATTGAATGGGCCAATGGAGCTGATTTAGCACCAGAGTTTTTGTATGAAATCGGAACTGCCGCATAATATTTAGGTGTCTTGAATTTGTCGGTCTGAGAGTTAAATTCACAAATAAAAAACAAGCCTTTATCGCTGATTTTGCTGATAAAGGCTTGTTTTTTAATACTTTTCCGAAGATGATATTATTATTAATGAATGATTACCATCTCGTCAATCAATCTTTGCGCTCCTGCATATTTATCAATGATAAACAGGACATAGCGAATATCAACGGCAATATTCCGACAAATTTCCGGGCTATATTGCATATCTGACATCACACCTTCCCAAGCACGGTCAAAGTTTAAACCGATCAAATTACCTTCTGCATCCAGAACCGGACTACCGGAATTACCGCCAGTCGTGTGATTCGTTGCGATAAAGCAAACGGGAACTTCCCCGTCTTGAGTGTAAGGGCCGAAATCCCGGTTCTTGTACAAATCCCGTAATTTCTGGGGTACATCATAATCATAGATATTCGGATTATCCTTTTCCATGATACCTTTCAATGTCGTGTAGTGCGTGTAATAAACAGCATCAGTTGCATGGTATCCGGCAATTTTCCCATAAGCTACACGTAAGGTAGAATTCGCATCCGGATAGAACGTTTTATCGGGCTGCATCTCCATCAATCCGGCAATCCACAACCGATTCAATAATTTCAATTCACTTTCAATTCGGCTCAATTCGGGACGAATTTTATCTGCATACAACGTGTAAATTCCGGTCGCCACTCCAAGAATCGGATCTTTTTCAATTTTCGTGATTGATTTCTCTGATAAATTGTCGATGAATTTCAGCAAATTATCCTTATGCGTGAATATCGATTTTTTAAACAAGTCGGCAGCATAACGATCAGGAGCGTTCAATTTAGCATATTTAGGGCTCAAACGAACGACTGACGGTATCCATTGGTCTCCGACTTCCTTATTATTATACAACTTGAACATTTCGGTCAATATCCGTTGATCCGTGGCCACATCGTAATCTTTATAGAAGGCCTCAACGTAATTTTTCAAAGATGTTTTAAGCTGTTCCTTATCCGGGAATTTGTCATAGTTATCCAATACCTGTTCAATTTCACGGGCAAATTTTATGATTTCCGCACCTCCCAATCCGGCCTCCGAAGCATAAGCTGCAGCCAAAATATATTCTTTACGAGCGTCATATAACGCTTTGTAACGATCCGTCAAACCGATATACTCGGTTTTTCCATTACTTTTAGCCCAGTTGTTGAAATTATTTTCAAGAATTCTTTTATTATCTGCCGTGTTGAAACGATCCAATCCTTTAATCTCCCCCTGCCATTTTTTCCAGGCATTAGCAACGCTTGCAGCTTTCGCTGCATATTTTATACGCAACAATTCATCCGACTCCATAGCGGCATTGATTACCTCCAATTTTGCCGTACGGATTTTAATCTTATGCGGGTCTTCAACAGAAGCAATTTGATCTATCGCGTAAGAAGTCAGGTACTCGTTTGTCGTTCCGGGATAACCGAAGACCATCGTAAAATCACCTTCTTGTACCCCCCGCGCAGAAATCTTAAAGAATTTAGCCGGTTTATAAGGCACGTTCTTATCTGATATAGCTGCCGGCTCATTGTCCGGTCCCGCATAAATACGCAAAACGGAAAAATCACCCGTGTGACGCGGCCATGTCCAGTTATCCGTATCCCCACCAAATTTACCGATAGCAGAATTCGGAGCCCCGACTAAACGAACATCCCGGAAGATTTTAAACACGGAAAGAAAATATTGATTTCCGTTAAAATATGGCTTTATATTAGCCGCCAGATTGGTTCCTTTAACAGCTTCCGTTTCCAATTTCCGGCATATTTCATTTACCTTCTTCGTACGTTCGCTTTCAGACATCCCGGCATTCAATCCTGCATTGATTTTATCCGTGACATCCTCCATCCGAACTAAAATAGAAGCTGTTATCTTGGGATTAACCAACTCATCCGCCATGGATTGAGCCCAAAAACCATCCCGTAAATAGTTATGTTCCAAACTGGAATGAGCTTGGATCATGCCAAAAGAGCAGTGATGATTCGTAATTACCAATCCTTGATCACTCACGATCTCCCCGGTACAAAAGTGATGAAACGGAGAACCTTCATTACCCAGCCCGATAACGGCATCTTTCAATGAAGCTTGGTTAATGTCGTAAATATCCTCCGCTGTTAATTTAAAACCGGCTTTCTGCATATCTTCTATGTTGTATTTTTTCAACAACATGGGAATCCACATTCCCTCGTCAGCTAAACTTGGTAAAGTCAGCAGAATGAAAGCCAAAAAACATAATGTAATTTTTCTCATTTACTGGTATTTTTGAATGTTATTTATTGAAATTGTAATTTCCGCAAAGTTTCATATAATTTCTGTATCGGTAATCCCATCACGTTATAGAAAGAACCTTCTATACGCTCGATCCCGATGTACCCGATCCACTCCTGAATCCCGTAAGCTCCCGCTTTATCGAATGGCTTATACGTGTCCACGTAGAATTCAATCTCTTCATTTGATAAATGCTTGAAAAACACGTCTGTCCGTGAAGAGAAAGAAAGTTGTTTCGTACGAGTGGTTACGCTCACACCCGTTACCACCAGATGACGATTTCCCGATAGCTCCTGTAACATCGAAATAGCCTCTTTCCTATCTGCAGGTTTACCTAAAATCCGGTCATGAATACAAACTACCGTATCGGCTGTTATCAATACTTCATCAGCCTTTAGCTCCTCTCGAAAGGCTGAGGCCTTTACTTTCGATAAATATTCCGGTACATTCTCCAAATGGAGTTCTTGAGGATATTTTTCTTCAACATTTTTCAACCGGACTTCGAAGGTAAACCCAGCATCTTTCATCAATTGCTGTCTCCGTGGTGATGCGGAGGCCAATATTAATTTATAATTTTTAATAGAATGCATCATTCACACAACTTACAAAATACACTGACTCCTATGCACAAAACCATAATCAAACGAATCATTCGCAACTGGAATTTCATCTTGTCATTCTTCAATACCGCGTAGCCGTAAAACAAGTATGGTATAATCAAAGCTACAACAAAATAAATCCATACGATCGGGGTTCGTGTAAATCCGAATAACAAAAATAGGATCAACGATGTGATGGCAATCGTGATCAACCCGATGATCACCTTTCTCGTTGCCGGAATACCAAATTTTACAGGTAAAGTAACGATTCCATCAGCCCGGTCGCCATTTATACTATATATGTCCTTGTTGATCTCGTAGATCAGCATATTAATAAAAAGAAAATACGAGAAACATACTGTCCAGTAGAACACGTAGGCAAAACTAACGTGCGTTTTCAAAACGACATCCGAGTACACATCACTCAATAACGGGATTTCGAATGTAATCACGGTAAGCGGGATTAATCCGGCCAAAATAGCCACGACGATATTTCCCCAAATAAAACGTTTTTTTATCCGGGAGGAATAAAACCACAATACCAATGATATAATTAAAAATAAGAATACGATCTCAGCATGATGAGCTTCTCTCGCCAGATAATATGCGATTCCCACGGCCACAACATTCAAAATAGAATGTAGAATGATTGCAGCCCTGCGGCTAATGGTTTTCCCAACAATCACGGGTCTGTTTCCCGAAATACGGTCCGCCTTCGTGTCAAAATAATCATTTATGACATAAGCGGCCGACACCAGACAACACACGGCTATTACCAGTAACGAGAAATTGCCTTCCGGCATTTGCAGGGCAAAACCAGCTTTCTCCAGCACGGGCTGGACAACAAAGAAACGCATGGCATACATGGTAAATGCCGTGAATGCGATCGTTCGTAGGCGTATTAACTTGAGAATTTCCAACATCTTATTCTTTAACTTACATACATTTCACGTAGCATTGGGTATCCATCCATTCGCCTTTTGCTTTCAGAACTTGAGCCACGACATCCCGTACGCATCCGAGTCCCCCGGGCGTGTCTGAAATATAACGGGAAATAGCTTTGACCTCTTCGCACGCATCCGAAGGACATACCGGCATACCCACGATTTTCATCACGTTGTAGTCTGGTATATCATCTCCCATATACATCACATTTTCCGGGTTCAGATTATATTTTTGCAAGAACTCGTTCAACGCTTCAACTTTATTCGCCACGCCAAGATACACGTCCTTCACTCCCAATTTCTCAAAACGTTCTCTTACCCCGGGAGCCTGCCCCCCGGAAATGATACAAACCGGGTATCCCTTCTTCGTGCAGTACATCATGGCATAGCCATCTTTCGTACAGGATGTACGAATCAAGTCACCTTCCGGTGTTATATTCATTTCATGACGTGAAAAAACTCCATCTACATCGAAAGCAAAAGCTTCTACCTTCTTTAATTCCTCTTTGAATAATTTCATAGCGTTCGTATTTATCTAATTTACCACAATGTGGGCATATCTATTGTATCTTGCGAGATCTTTTGATCCCCCGTCTCTTCTTTATCTTGCGTTTCCTTTATTCCTTCCGACAATATCGTGTATATTTTCAGCAAGTCTTTGTCATTCTTCAACATATTCTTGTGCATATTCATGATACTCTCGTCCCCCCGCTTGGCCGGTCCGGTTTGAGCCTCTTCCGGATTTAGGAGCATCACTTTATGTGCCGTCTCGAAAATCAAAGGACGTAGCATAGCAAAGGATAGTCCTTTGTCTTCTAGCAATTTGCCTGCCACTTGATACAAATAATTAGGAAAATTACAGGCAAAAACTGCAGCCAGATGCAATTCTTTACGCTGGGCCGAGTCTATCTCGTATATTTTATCCGACAACTTTTCCGCAAACTTTTTAATTCGTTCCTTCACGGGGCCCGTGTTTCCCTCCACACATAACGGGATCTCCCTGAAATCCAGTTCTCGTTTCTTGGAAAAGGTTTGTACCGGATAAATCACCCCGTAGTGTTTGGAATATGACTTGAATACATCCATCGGTTGACTTCCTGAAGTGTGTAGAAGTAACGCATTATCTGGCATTCTAATCGTCTTAATAATAGATGGTAAAACATCATCACTTACACAAAAAATATAAATATCCCCATCCGGATACACCTCATTTGCTTCAGCCGTGTAAGATATTCCCGTCTTCATTCCCAGTTGCCGGGCAGAATCAAGCGTACGACTATAAATCTGACATAAATTCTCTCCCGCTTTTAAAAGGGCCCCGGCCAAATGATGAGCGACATTTCCAGCCCCGACCAATATGATTTTATCTTGTTGTTCCATGTATTAGTAAGCAATATTTTTAGGAGATAATACCCCGTTTTTAATAGCTTCTAAAAGACGTTCACTCGCCTTGCAAATATCTTCATTGAAAACTTCGGAAATTAAAACTAATTTGCCATCGATTATTTGTAAATGTTTATATCCGTTCTTATTGTCCGCTTGATTCAATAATATCAAATCATTCCCGGGAATGAACGTGTGAGTCATTTGGTTGCGAAGTTTATCATACAAAAAGCCATTATCATTTAACAACCGATAACGCCCGCCGAATAACTTCTTTACCCCAAGAGAAAAACGTTTGGCCGACTGCCCTTTGGCTTTCATGGGTTTATTATCTAAAAAACTTCCCAGAACCTCAATCGCTTGCCCCATGATGACAAATTGCATATATGACAAGCCCACGCCCTGCAACTTAGTAATTTCATCCACAATCACTTCACGTATGAAATGCTCTATCCGTTCTATTTGCTCTTGTGTTTCCATATATCAGCCAAAAATAGCGCAAATTATCGAAAGTAACAAGCCCCATTTTCTCTCTCTAAAATTTCTGAACATTTCCGGTTATATAATCGTTTTAAAGCATAAATTCGCGACACATAAAAGGAGAAAAATTATGATGTTATTTAATAATAAACCCATCGATAACAAGGAATATTCCGAAGACATCCTAAATGAAGGACTTAGTATATATGAGGTATGCCGGGTTTTTAGAGGAAAAGTTATATTTCTAAACGACAACCTTTTACGACTTGACAATTCAATAAAAAAATCAAATATTGCCATTGATTTGAATTCATTACACGTGGCAGACCAATTAAATCGATTGATTCAGCTTGAAAATATCAAGGAAGGAAATATTAAATACGTACTTCGAGTTACCCCGAAGGGAATCGAGCAATATGTCTATCAGATAAAACATTCCTACCCGTCGGAAGAAGCTTACCAACATGGAATTGACACGGTTACTTGCCATGCTATCCGTGAGAATGCCGAAGTGAAATATGTCAATTCCGAGTTACGGGAAATGACAAACAAGATCATTCAGGAACAAGGAGTTTCTGAAGTTTTATTAATCGATCAGGATAACTGTGTGACAGAAGGTTCTCGTTCAAATGTATTTTTTATCCGGGATAACGTGTTTTACACGGCTCCTCTTCCTCATGTTTTGCCGGGAACTAGTCGGAAACGGGTATTAAATATCTGTCAGGAAGACGGGTTGACCGTGGTGGAACAAAGAGTGAATTACAAAGACATTGCCTCCTATCAAGCAGCCTTTATAACGGGGACTTCCCCACTTGTGTTGCCCATCGCTCATATAGACGGAATAGCTTTCGACCCGCACCACCCATTGCTGGTGAAAGTTATGGAACACTACTTCAATTTATTAAGTAAGAATTTTTAAAGGTGTTTCACATCTGATCTCTTTGAATAAAAATGTATTTTTATTAATATTGCAAGCGTAATATTTTTTTGAGATGGAATATTACGCTTTTTTCCTTAGATTGCAGATGTAATGAAATATATTATACTAATTATACTATTCTTTTCAGTTATCAGTTTCAGACCTTGGAATTCTTTCACGAAAGAAATTCAGGTTGAAAAAGATTCTATTCCCCAAGACACGCTTGCCGTAGCAGTACATGATTTATTCACGAATGAATATTCTGATCTAGTTGAAACCAAGCGTTTAGATCAAACGATTGAACGTTTTATGAATCAGTGGGAAATAAAAGGGGCTTCCCTCGCGATCATGAAAGATGGAAAACTGATTTATAGCAAGGGATATGGGTATGCCGATGAAGAAAATGAGGTGAAAACCGATGTGAACCACATCTTCCGAATTGCCTCGGTTTCCAAACTAATCACGGCGGCAGGAATTATGAAATTAGTTGAAAACGGGATTCTATCTTTGGATGATAAAGTATTTGGTGAAGAAGGTATTTTAAGTGACACGACACTTTATGCCCCGATAAAAGATAAACGGGTGAATAATATCACCGTGGAAAATCTTCTACGTCACCAGGGGGGATTCACCAATCGTGCAGGAGACCCTATGTTCTGCCCGGTAGATATCGCGGAAAAAATGAATGTTCCGGCACCTGCAGACTTGAATACCATCATTAAATTTGTTTTATCCCGACGTTTAGGTTTCACACCGGGAACAAGCACGTGTTATTCAAACGTGGGTTACGGAATTTTGTCAAGGGTGATAGAAAAAGTTTCCGGAAAAAACTACGAAGAATTTATTCAGGACAGTATACTCATTCCTGCCGGGTGTTATGATATGCATTTGGCACATAATCTGGATAAAGACCGATATTTCAACGAGGTCAGGTATTACGAACAATCGGATGCAGACCTGATCCGTTCATGTGATGGGCGGGACACGCTAGTATATCGCAGTAACGGGGGAAACAATATCGAGGCTCTTTACGGTGCCGGTGGTTGGGTGGCTTCCCCGACCGAATTATTACGTTTCCTTTCTGCCATAGACGCTGACGATTCATATCCGGATATATTGACAAAAGAGAGCGTGGAAACCATGACAAAATGCATGAAAAACGCTTTACCTCTTGGCTGGATGAACACGAACAATCAGGGTGATTGGTGGCGTTCCGGTACTTTGGCAGGAACCAGTGCCATGTTGAAACGTCAACGGGACGGGTTCTGTTGGGCATTTATCACCAACACGAGCAATTGGACCGGACCTCGTTTTCCCCACAAGATCGAAGGTATGATGGTTCGTGCCATGGATCGGGTAAAAGAATGGCCGGACAGAAATCTGTTCGATCCTGATTACTGCAAGGCTTTCGAAGACGGGAAAAAATTGCTGGCCAATGAAAAAGGAGCCCAAGCACATCCCGTGCATCCTGACAATATCTAACCATGAACCTCATAAACAATCGTAATATTCTTCTAGCTCCTAACTCATTCAAGGGAAGTCTGGATGCTTTCGAGTTTTGTCGAATCCTAGCCACTGAATTAGAGGAATGTGGATTTCATACGATCTCTCTTCCATTAGGAGATGGCGGTGATGGAACAGCCCGAATTGTAGCACATTACCTTCATGCACTCCCTATCAAGACGAAAACGGTAGATGCCTTGGGACGTGAGCATTTTGCCTCGTATTACTTAAAAGACAACACGGCTATCATTGAATTAGCCGAAGCTTGTGGTCTGAAACATTTGAAACGAGAGGAATATGACATCTTGAACACGAACACGGCAGGGTTCGGTGTTTTAATCAATCATGCCCTCTCTCAAGGAGCGACCCATTTGATTCTTTGTGTCGGTGGAAGTGCCAGCGTGGATGGTGGTACAGGAGCTCTGCAAGAAATGGGATTGACAATTGTCAATAACTCTCTGAACAGAAATTATATTACAGGTATTAAGGATATTAATATCGAATTATTGCAGCAAAGGTTTAAAGGAATTCATATTACAATACTATGTGATGTTGATAATCCTATTTGTGGACCGGAAGGTGCAGCCGCCGTGTTTGCCCCGCAAAAAGGAGCATCACCAGAACAAGTTGTCATGCTTGATAATCAATTGTGCCTTTGGAGTGCTTTATTAAAACAGCACACAGGTAAAGATGTAACCCGGTTGAAACATGGAGGAGCCGCGGGTGGAATCACGGCGGCCATGCACGCTTTACTAAACGCACAACTTGTTTCGGGTTCCGAATATTGCTTGACTCTCTCCCATTTCCACGACAATCTTTTACAAGCCGGAATTGTTATCACCGGAGAAGGAAAAATTGATATCCAGTCCTTTTATGGCAAAATTCCGGGAACAGTTGCAACCTTATGTTTGCAACAAAACGTTCCGGTTTATGCCGTTGTCGGATTGGCAGAAAAACAGGTCCTTACCCGTTTCGATAAAGTATTCACGATGAGCCAGTATGCCCGTTCTATTCAAGATTCTATAAAGAATGCCCCGTACTACCTAAAGATCATTGCTCAAGCCATTGTTGATGCCCTTTATTCATCCGCTTATTCGGATTGATTCTCTATTATAAATAAATTATCACTTTTTCTTTGAGTTTTGCTTACAATTTATAAATTTTGCAGCCTCATAACGTGCGAAAAAGAATAATTATTAATATTTAAAATAACAATTAAAACTATGTCATTTAAAATTCTTGCGATCAATCCGGGATCAACTTCCACGAAAATTGCAATCTTTGAAGATGAAACAGAGAAATTTGTAAAGAACATCAAACATTCCGCAGAGGAAATTGCGAAATTCGATAACGTGGCTTCACAGTTCCAATTCCGGAAAGATATTATTCTTTCCGAACTGAAGAATGCTGGATTTAATATTAATGAAATCAACGCAATTGTTGGAAGAGGAGGTTTAGTTAAACCTATCGAATCCGGTGTATATGAAGTAAATGAGGCGTTAATTAACGACTTGAATAATCCTCCTCTTGGAGAACATGCCTCCAATTTAGGTGGTCTGATCGCAAACGATATCGCAAAATCTCTTAACAACGGAACAAAAGCTTATATTGCAGATCCCGTGGTGGTTGATGAGTTGCAAGATGTAGCTCGTTTGACCGGACATCCTGATTTTACAAGAGTATCAATCTTCCATGCCTTGAATCAAAAGGCAATAGCACGGACTTATGCAAAAGAAATTGGGAAGAAATATGAAGATATAAACTTGATTATCGCGCATCTTGGTGGAGGCGTTTCTGTTGGAGCGCATGATCACGGACGGGTAATTGACGTGAATAATGCTTTGGATGGTGATGGTCCTTTTTCACCGGAACGTTCAGGAAGTCTTCCTACAGGTCAGTTGGTAAAACTATGCTTCAGCGGTAAGAAAACCGAAGCAGAAATCAAGAAAATGTTGAAAGGTGCAGGCGGATTAGTGGCTTATCTTGGAACAAACGATGCTTACGAAGTAGAAATAAAGGCAAAAGAAGACCCGAAATATAAATTGGTACAAGATGCCATGTCCTACCAGGTAGGTAAAGCCATTGGTGAAATGGCTGCCGTGCTAAAAGGTAAAGTTGATGGTATCTTGTTAACCGGAGGAATTGCTCACAACCCCTTCTTGGTTGACTACGTGAAAGAGATGGTCGGATTTATCGCTCCGATAAAAGTATATGCCGGTGAAGATGAGATGAGAGCATTAGCTATGAACGGACTGATGGTTCTTCGCGGAGAACTTTCCGGAAAAATCTACAAGTAATAATTTAGGATTAGTAATAGATTACAAGTGGGGCTGTCCAAAAAGTCATTTCTCGAACTCCCTCCCCCCTCCGGGGTACTCCCTCTATAAACAGAGGGAGAGTTGAAATACTCCCTTTCTTCGGGAAGAGTCACCAGCTCCTCCTCTGTTTATAGAGGAGGTGGCACGAAGTGACGGAGGAGTTTTTTGAAATTAAATGACTTTTGAGACAGCCCCTTTTTTTGTTGAGTACAATAATCCAAGGAACACTCTAATGGCTCTAAAGAAGTATCTTTGCATATTTTTTTGTAGTTTTGCAACAAGACAAAATACAAATAACAAAATGAAAGATACCATTTATTCCTTCAAAATGTTGAGCTTGTTAATAGTCCTTGCATTTTCTAACTATAGTATGGCTCAAGAAGTATCCTTGAAAAAACAGGATGTAAAAACAAAAGAAAAAATCACGACCCATTTCTCCGGTCACCTGTCAGGTAATACTGATGCCTATAACGACAAAAGCACACTCAAATCAACTGATGTGAAAAAGATGCAGCAAATCGTGTGGGATGCATGGAAGGAGGCAAATAACAAATTCTCCGAGCAGAAGCTGATTAATCTTGATAAACTGGAAAAAGCAAATTCAGGAAAATGGACTCTTCCGCAGGAACTGGAACCCAATGCAATCATGCCGTATTACTGGGGTTACAAGGGGGATGCAGAACCGGAAGGAGGTTTCCCATTATATCTATACACGCATGGTTCTGGAGATAAAACCAGTGAATGGAGAACGGGAATCAACATATGTCAAAAGTTCGATGATGCTCCATCGGTTTACTTCATACCTCAGATCCCCAATATGGGCGATTACTATCGTTGGTGGCAAAAGGCAAAGCAATTTGCTTGGGAAAAGATGTTACGTTTAGCTTTCGTATCCGGAAAAATAAATCCCAATAAAGTTTACTTTTTCGGAATATCAGAAGGCGGATACGGTAGTCAACGGTTAGCATCATTTTATGCGGATTATCTGGCTGCAGCAGGCCCGATGGCCGGAGGGGAACCTCTGAAAAATGCACCTGTTGAAAATTGCAGAAACATCGCCTTCTCTCTGTTAACAGGAGCAAATGACAGGGGATTTTACAGGAATAAACTCACGCAACGCACGAAAGACGAATTTGATAAATTAGAAAAAGCTAATCCGGGTAACTTTATCCATCGTATAGAACTAATTCCCGGTATGGGACATGGTATAGATTACAAACTTACAACCCCTTGGTTGAAACAATATACCCGGAATCCTTATCCCAAGCATGTAAGCTGGGAAAACTTCGAAATGGACGGTCTATATCGTAATGGATTCTACAACTTATTTGTTGAAGAACGTTCTAATGATGATACGAAATCTAGAACCCATTATGAAATGGATATACAGGAGAATAATATTTCCTTAAAGGTTGATTTAGTTACTTATAAAGCAACAGAAATTGATCCGAACTGGGGTATTGAACTGGATTTTGAAAAGAGCTATCAACCCGCAACCAAAGGGAAAGTAATCATTTACTTGAATGATCAACTGGTAGATTTAGACAAAGAAATTACATTGGTAGTAAATGGGAAAGAGGCTTTCAAGGGAAAAGTTAAACCACAACTTAAAAACATGGTGAACAGTTGTGCTGCATTTTTCGACCCGAAAAGAATCTATCCGGCAGCAATAGAAGTAAATATTGCAGATTTACAGTAATCATCGGAATATACGATAAGAAATCCCCAAGACTCTAACTCTTGGGGATTTTTAATATGTATCCTAAAGTATTTCATTAACCCAAAATCCTGACACAATTTTCCACCATTAGTGCGATACCCGCTTTCATAGCATTCTCGTCGGGAGCCATTCCCGGATTGTGAAGTGGAGGCATACTCTCCTGTTCCGGCGGACGAACACCCAAGACCCAGAAGACTCCTGGAATTTTCTCCAAGTAAATGGCAAAATCTTCTCCTAAGGTAAGATGATCCATTGGGATCACATTGTGTTCTCCCAGTAAATCTGTTGCATTTTTCTTCACAAATTCTGTCAAACTCTTATCATTCACCAACACGGGCAATCCATTCCAAGCTTTATCCAAATGGAATGTACAACCGTATAAATCACAAATGGAGTTTGATTTTTCCTCGATTAACTCGAATATCTTATATCGTAAAGAGTTGTCATGCGTCCGGACAGTTCCCAACACGTCTACCCGATCCGGAATTACGTTATTACACGTGCCACCATGGATAGAAGTGATCGAAAGAACCGCCGGGATCAACGGGTCTCGAAATTTAGTAATCAACGTCTGGTAAAATTGTATCAAGCAAGCCGTGGCCAATATGGGATCCGAACCCATGTGTGGCATGGCCGCATGAGTACCTTTACCTTCCACGGAAAAAATAATATTATCTGAAGAGGCGAAAAAGGCCCCGGGACGAATTCCGACAGTTCCGGTCGGAAGGTTCGGGAAAACGTGTTGTCCGAATATAGCTTGCGGAACGGGGTCTTTTAAAAGTTCGGGAAGTAATAGACGAGCCCCTCCCGGACGTTTCTCTTCACTGGGTTGAAAAACAATTTTTATTGTTCCCTGCAATTTGTCTTCTCCGGATTTAAGAACAAGTGCTGCCCCTAAAACCATAGCCATATGCATATCATGTCCACAAGCGTGCATCATGCCTTCATTTTGAGAACAATAGGGTAATCCGGTCTCTTCCTTGACTTTCAGAGCATCCATATCAGCCCGAATCGCGATACATTTCTCTCCTTTCCCCACGGTTGCAATTAATCCCGTCCCCACTTTTTGGTACGGGATTCCATTCTGTTCCAGTACTTCCGCAATATAGCGTTGCGTCTCCACTTCTTGCATGGCGAATTCCGGATGTTGATGAAAATAACGCCGGAATTTAACAGCCAAAGGGTAAATCTCTTCTATTCCTATCATTTTATGCTATTAATCTAATCATTATTAATCCTAACAAGATGGCAATCGTAAAACTTGCAAATGTTCCAATTAATACATACTCCGTTGTCTTAATTTCTTTACTTTTATTCAATTCCCCAAATCGGAAGATAGACTTTGCTGCGAGTAAAAAACCAATCATCTCTATTCTCCCAATCAGTACAAAAGTTAAGATTAAAACTCGCTCCAGATACCCAATCCACTTTCCTGCATTTTGTAAACTCAGAGATACTGTATTGTTGACCCGCCAACGAGTTGTAAATAGTCCTAAAGCAAGTGATGTCGGTTTTAAAATCACCATGTAACCCGTGAGTACAATCCAAAATGATTTTTCTTTGAACAATATTTCCAACGCATTCATCACTAAAAGGTAATTCTTCGTAATCAATAACCATAACGAAAAGATTACCAATAGATGTAAAACTTGATCTATAATAAATATGCCTAAAGTATTCTTCTGGCAGACTTTCCAATAATCAATAAGTAGATGCGTACCAAAAATAATTGGTAATATATACCAACAATGCCAGCATCCAACAAAAACAAAGGCAACAAGAGCTTGTACCAAACTATGAATAATATGGTACACACATTTTCGATCTGATTTTTTCTTGACAATCTGGTCGGTCTGTAAAATAAAATCAACCAGCACATGAGAAAATATCAAACGGAACAATATATCCAGAGAAGAATCTTCCATCTTAATTTTTAATTTGATTTATGACTTGCTGTTGAAAACGTTCTAAATAAAGCTCTATCAATCTTAACCTACCTCCATTAGCCAACTTGCTGACAGCTTGTTGTGATTTATTTAATAATTGAGCAATCTTTTTTTGAGACTCTCCAGATAACAATGCTTCATAAATCACCCGTGCCTGCATCACCGTCCAACCCGATATAACATTGTCAGCAAAAGCAGTACTAATTTTAAATTCATCATTTAAATCATCCCAAGGAGTCTTAAGCGCCAAACGATCCGATTTTTCTAGTCGGTCAAACTCCCTTCCTGAATTTCGAAAAGCCTCGCCATCAGATTCCACGACACTATGATCTTGATAAAAATCTATAGAACCAATGCCTAAAGCAATTCTAGCATCCCATTTAGTAAATTCTTTTTCCGGAGTAAATCCCTGTAAACCAGCTCGAAACAGTATAGCAATTTTTAAAGATTGTTCAACGTCATCAATAACTGCTTGAAAACTATCTCCCCTAAATATTTCGACTTTTATTTTTCCCCATTTGCCAGCTTCATCCGCAATTTTTTGTATACAATCTATTAACAATTGCCTACGGGTAGGTTCAATTTTGGATGATTGTACAATATCTCCGGTAATAACTCCTTTAAGTTTCATTTAGAATTAATTATAATGACACAAGCAAAGATAATATAAATATAGAACAAAACAACCTTATAGGGTTGTTTTTCTAGAATCAACCCTATAAGGTTGTTTTGTTAAAATCAACTCTTAAAGGTTGTTTTCACGATTATTCTTTCACGTGTATCAGTACATTCGACACAATTGCCGTCAAACCTCCCGTCGTAATCCCGGATGAGAATATATTTTTAATGGTATCGGAACAACTGTTCAATATTTCCGGAATGAATTCGACACTTAATCCCAAGGAGAAACTTAATGCTATAACCAGCGTGGCTTTCCTATTTATATTCTGGGAGGCAATAATACGGATTCCGGCAGCAGCAACCGTACCGAACATAAGTAGTGTCGCTCCCCCCAGAACCGGTTCCGGCATTAACGAGAACACCAACCCAACAGCAGGAAAAAGTCCCAGTATCACTAAAAAAGCAGCAATATAATATCCCACGTAACGACTGGCCACTCCCGTTAATTGTATCATCCCGTTATTCTGGGCAAACACTGAATTCGGGAAAGAATTAAATGCCCCTGCCAAGAAAGAATTGAAACCATCGGCAAGGATTCCCCCGGAAGCCCGTTTAATAAACTTCTCTCCTTCCACGGGTTCCCCCGAAATCATGGAGTTAGCCGTAATATCACCATAAGCCTCAATAGCAGTAATCATGTAAATCAACCCGACGGCAATAAATGATGACCAACTAAAAGCTAACCCGTATTTAAAAGGAACAGGAATATTTACCCCGGAATAACTCTGTACAGAAGAGAAGTCAATCATACCCATGAAATAAGCGACAACATATCCCACGACTAACCCGATCACGATGGAACTCATCCGTAGATATTTATTATTACTCCGGTTAAAAAAGATGATCAAAACTAACACCAATAAAGCCAATCCGAGATTCTCGAAACTACCGAAAGTACCGTTTTCTTTAGCAATAACACCCCCACCACAAGCCGTAATACCTACTTTCACCAGACTCATCCCGATTAATGTTACCACAATTCCCGATACCAGAGGGGTAATGACTTTCTTGGCATATTTCAAAATCCTACTTATCAGCATCTCAACCACTGAACCTGCCATGCACACCCCGAATATCAGAGGCAAACCACCCGCCAATCCCGTAGATATAATCGGGCCGATAAACGAAAAACTTGTTCCTTGAATACATAATAACCCGGTTCCGATAGGTCCAACCCGTCTACACTGAATAAAAGTAGAGACACCAGAGGCAAAAAGAGCCATAGAAACAAGAAAACCCGTTGTTTCCAAGTCAAGGTTCAACGCCCCGGCAATAATTAACGGTGGAGTTATAATAGCAACAAAGATGGCTAATAAATGCTGTAACGCGGCAAAAAAAGCCTCTTTAAAAGGCGGACGGTCCTCTATTCCATAAATAATGGCCGAGCTAACCTGACAATTGGTCGTTTCACTCATGCCGGATTATCTTATTTTTATCTGACAATTATCCAGACTATCTATAATAGCTAAGGATTCAACATGAATCCCACGTTCTCTCAGTACTTCGCCCCCATGTTGAAAAGCTTTTTCAATAATAAATCCCATGCCTACAAGTTGTGCCCCCGCCTGGTCAATCAAATCAATAATACCATTCGCGGCATTCCCGTTTGCAAGGAAGTCATCAATAAAAAGCACACGATCCTCTTTACTCAAGAAATCTTTACTGATACAAACATTATATTCCCGGTCTTTTGTAAAAGATCGTACTGTCGTTGAAATCATATTTTCCATCGTTTTCGGTTGCTTTTTCTTGGCGAAGACCACGGGCAATTCCAAAAGATACCCCACCATGATTGCCGGAGCGATACCGCTAGCCTCAATAGTCATCACTTTATTAAAATCCTTATTCGCGAAACGACGCACAAATTCCACCCCGATCGACTTCATTAAAATCGGGTCCATTTGGTGATTAATAAAACTGTCCACTTTTAAAATGCCACCTTCAAAGCATTTTCCATCCTGTAAGATTCTTTTCTTGAGCAAATCCATATTGATCGTACTTTTTTACACTTCGGCAAAAGTAAGAATAATAATCAAAAAACAGGCTTTTTACTATAACTTGAATAAAAATTAATGAATCACCTCGTCCAAATCAACAATGGTTATCTTGTTTTCTTGGGCATCGTACAATTTATTCCCAACGCGTACAGCATTTTTACTGATTCGTAAATGAGCCCATAACTCTCCCGAAGGAGCAATTACAATAGTTTCCTCTCCACGGGAAAGAAAAGAATACCCCTGATAAGTCAGGTAACACAGACTGTACTCGCTCGGCAATAACATTCTTGCGCCCTGAGCATTCGCCTTGACACACAATATATTTTGTTTTCCGGTAAGGATATAACATTGAGTACTATCCATCTCCTGCAATGTCTTGTATTTAGAATCTTCCAAAACAAATATCCGGTTACTGGCAAAATATCCTGCCCGATCTTTATCCAGAGAAAATTCTACTTGAATTCCCTGAGCCAAATCCGACGAGGACAATTTTATCAGATGCTGGTCAAATAATATATACAAAGTATCTTTGGACACTTGTACGTGATTTACAATTCCCAAACTAGTTGGGAATGAGGAAAACGCTTCTTGAAACCCCGTATTCTTATTGAACTTAGCGACATAAGGAATCCCCCATTTTTTCATTATCGTGCCTTTAACGAGACCACTTCCGTAGTTTACCATGTAAAGCGAACTGTCCATTGTAAATATCTGGGATTCTCCGGTTATTTTTCGGGACAGCCCTTGTAACCAAAGCACTTTTCCCATGTGATCCAAACAAAACAAACGATCACATGATGCTATATATATTTTCTCTTTTTCAATGAGAATATTCGAGGTAAACCTTTGCATAAATTCCTTTTCAGCTTTAGGGAAAGGTAATTCTTTTAAAAAGATCTCATGCCTCCATCCTTCCCCGTTTTTCATGTTAAGCGCATACAAGGCATCTGAAAGCAGGAGAATAACCGAATCATTCAAGGGTAACATATCCGCCCATCCTTGTTGGGAAAAGATCTTCCTTTCCCATATTTTCTTCCCATTATACAAGTTGATCCCTTCCAGTTTCGAAACCTCCGTACTCCCCAAATTATCTTTACATCTTATCCCCACGCCCAATTTCTGATCCACGTAACTAATGCAACCTCTATCATTCCAATGTTCCTTTCCACTCCTTCGGTCAAAACACCGGGTCTTGAAGTTGGACGTTAAAAATAACACGTTCTGAACAGGACTGAGATTCTCAATATCACTATTAATTTTACAATGCCACAAGGATCGTTCCTTTTCCGGGTCCCAAACAAATAGTATTCCCGAACCTTGTGGAACCCCTTTCCTTGAAAACCGGTCCAATTGCACGGAAATAGTTTTCGTGATAGAATCCGCATACAAATGCCGTACATACCCCTCTACCAATATTTCTTTCCCCGAAATATTTTCCTGCCTTTGATAATGACGCCCAACCAACCGGGGCATCACCTGGTCTTCCGACTCTTGTTTTGTGGACTGGGCAAATCCATCGATACAAATAACCGACAATAACATACTCCATAAAAAGAAAATCCTAACGAAAGACATTTCTGTAACCATGATCGAGAAATTTATATCTACTTTCACAAATATATCATTTTATTTAGAGTTTGTTTAAATTTTGTTGAACAAAATCTTGTCGTTGTTTGATTACCTCTAGATCATGCTAATGTTCCTTTGATGTTCCTATATGTCTCCGTCTCGATTTGTACCGTGTTCAAATGTATTTCCTCCGGCGATCACTCGCTAGTGACACGGAGAAAGCACGGAGAAAGTACGGAGAAGACCTAGCCAAACAATAGAGTAACAGCGTATTATAGGAGTAGCGAAGTGCTTGTTGTCTGATAACCATCTTATACCGAGATAGTTGATCTAAAAAATACATATAAATTCGAGAAATCCTCTTCATGCAAGGGAGTATGAAATAAAAGAAGGCAACCCCAAAGCCATTTAAAACAAGGCTTTGGGGTTGTCCTCTTTTATTTTGATTCCCAAGATTTATATTAGGTAATTATATACCACTTTACAGTCTATTAAGGTAATGCTTGTTTTCATTCTCAAACTCCTCCGTCACTTCGTGCCACCTCCTCTATGAACAGAGGAGGAG